>NZ_JAMYJY010000093.1:0-15009 GCF_024136985.1 Haloferax sp. AB510 | reverse complement strand
CGGCCCACTCCGCGAGGCCGGCGGAGGTGAGCGCGGCGTCCCACGACGCCTCGACGGCGACCGTGTCGGGGTCCCAGTTGCCGCCGCCGTCGCGACAGAAGTCGTGGAACTCGTCGACGTAGCCGTCGTCGTGGACGGCCGCGACGGTCGATTTCTCGGCTGGGGGAGCGTCGACGTACTCGACGCCGTGACGCTTCGCCAGCCCGCGTCGTATCGCGCGGAGTCGGTCGGCCGTCTCGGGGTGTCGCGGCCCGGTGTCGTGGTCGAGACACGTTTCGCTGTAGCCGAATTGCATTATTCGAAGAGGGAGAAGTAGGTCTCGATGTCCTCGGATTGGACCGTCCGCCGGTCGGCGTGGTGGGCGAGTTTGACGGCGGCGCCCGCCACGTTGACGGCGTAGTCCTCGAGGATATCGGCCAGGGCGATTCGAGCGTCCATCGCGACGCGGTAGCGGTCGTCGATTCGGAGGCGGGCGATGCGGTCGATGGGGGCGATCGGGAGGAGGAGTTCGTCGCGGTCGACGACCTGCTGGACGCCGAAGTCCTCGGCCATCAACGTCTTGCGACCGTCCGCCGTCGCCCGATCGGCGGCGTCTATCGCGAGTTCGGCGCCGTGGTCCTGAATCCGGCGGGCGAGCGCCTCGGCGGCGCCGGCGCTCACTCGCAACTCACCTGCGTTCTGCCGGATAATCGCGTCTACCGGGGCGAACGGTAGCTCGACACTCATACCCACATATCGGGTCCGTGCGGCGTATAATCCTTTCCGTCGCGGCCCCTTCTGTATTTTATCGCACGCAGCGCTCCCGATCGGTTGGATTTCGCTCTGAGAGCCCGGAAAAACCGGACGAACGATGAGTCGGGTTCGATAGCCCGACGACGACGGGGCGATGGGCGACTGACCGTCGCTTCGTCGCTTCGGCGCTTCGGCGCTTCGGCGCTTTGCCGCGCTGTCGTTTCGTCGTCGTCGTTACCGCTGTGCGCCGGTGTGGACCTCGACCGTCTCGGCGCTGATGCGGCCGTCGGTCTCCGTGCCGGAGACCGTCACCTCGTCGCCGAGGCCGAGGTCGGCGTCGGTATCGACGGTCTTGGTCTGCGTGCCGTCATCGAGGATGACCGGCGTCCCGGCCTGCACGACCGTCCCGGTGAACTCGACCGACTCGCCGGCGGATTCCGTCGCGGTCGCGTCCGACGAGGACCCGCCGTTCGCGGCGGACGTGCCGTCGGACGACTCGGACGAACCGCCGGACGAACCGTCACCGGAGAACGCGCCGAGGCCTTGGTCGCTCGGCGGACTGGGTGCCGAATCGCCGGCGTCGGTTCCGGCAGCACCCTCGGGAGCCTCGTCCATTACCGTAACGGACGACCGCCAGCCCGCGGAGGCTTCGAGGTCCTCCTGCCAGCCGTCTTTTATCTCCACGTCGGTGATGACGACGTAGTCCGCGAGGTCGACGTCGGCGTCGGCTTTCTCGCCCCAGAGGGCGACCCGGATGTCGCCGGTGCCGTCCTTGACGCGGATGTTGCGGACCTGCCCCTCGGAGCCGTCGTCGCGGTCGAAGGTGCGCTTGCCGTCTGCCTCGATGACGCCGCCGGCGATGTCCACCGTCTGGCCGAGTTCGAGCGACCCGATATCGGTCGTCTCGGGGACGTACTCGATGTCCTCGTCGATGACTTCGACCGCGCCGCGAGAGCCGACGTGGAGTTCGAGCGAGCCGTCGCGCTCGCGGACGTAGCCGTCGACGACCTCGACCGACTGGCCGGTTTCGAGCTCCTCGGCGAGGTCCGCCCGCTCGTCCCAGAGCGTGACGCGGATGCGACCGGTCGGGTCGCCGACCGAGAGGTTCGAGACGCGGCCCTCGGTGCCGTCGTCGCGGTCGAACGTCCGGACGGTTCCGGTGTCGAGAATCTTGCCTTCGAGGTTCACGTCCGAGAGGCCGAGCGCGAGGTCTTCGACGCGGTAGGTGTCGAGCACCTGCACGTCGACCTCGGCGTCGAGGTCCTCTTCGACCTTGCTCGCGCTGACTTCGACGCCGTTGTAGCCGTCTTTCGGGCGACCGCCGATGCGGAGGACGGTCCCGACTTCGAGATTCTCCTTCGCGCCGGCGGCCATCTCGTCCCACAGCGAGACGCGGATGCGGCCGGTCTCGTCGGCGACCTCGATGTTGACGACCCGCCCGTCTTCGTCCTCGCCGTCGCGTTCGAACGTCCGAACTTCGCCGATGCTGACGACCTTGGCGAGGAACTTCACGTCCTCCATGCCGGGTTCGATGTCGGCGATGCCGTGTACCTCCTCGTCGCGCAGCTCGTGGGCGATGAGCATCGCCGCCGTCTCCTCGTCGGCGAGGCCGCCCATCTGTTCGACCTTGTCGTTGACCGCCGCCTCGAACTTCTCGAACTCGACATCGGTGTCGAGGTCGTCGTAGACCTCCCGAATGACGCCCATCAGGCGTCACCTCCCGGAACGAAGCGCGCGCGTCGCGGCAGACCAAACGTCGTACTCATACTATGGACGAACAGGGAAGGGCGGCGCTTAAGCGTTGTTTTCCTCCGGATTGGACCGCCGAACCGACCGCGCGAATCGAGCGACATAGCGGGGGTGGCCGCGGCCTCAGATTTGAACCTTCGGACCGTCAGGCGTCCGTATCGATGCGGGCGACCTCGCGACGACCGTCGGCATCGTTGTGGACGACGACCGCCCGGCCGGGGAGGCCGCTTTCGAACCGGAGCGTCGCCTCGTAGCCGCGAACGACCGGCGATTCGGTGCAGTTCTTCACGTCGGTCCGCTCGACGGCCTCAACGACGAGCGTGGCCGTATCCGACTCCGCGTCGTAGTCGGCCCGCGCGAGTCGGGCGATGGTACACTCGGTCGCTCCCGAGACACAGCCGACGACCGAGAACCCGGTCTCGGTCTCAGTCGCGAGCGCCCCATCGGCCGGACAGGCGTCGGCGCGGACGGGCGTGAGTGACCGACCGACGAGTCGCGGACGGCGAGGTGTCTCTATCGGCGTCGCCGACGCGGTCTCGGTCTCGGTGCTCGCGGTCGGCTGCTCCGCCGCGTTGTCGCCGCTCGCGCACCCCGCGAGCGAGGCGCACAGCCCGGCGGTTCCGAGGAGAAACGCGCGTCGATTCACGCACGGGGATAGGGTCGCCGGCGAAAAAGTCCTTGCGTGCGGTACGCACGGTCGCCGCGGCGGACGGAAACGCGCCGGAGACGGCGTGAGAGACAACCGTCGTTCGCACTAGGTGGTCGATGCGCGTGCCCGGAGTTCGACGCCCGCCTCGTGCCGTGGTCCCGCGGTTCACTGGGAGTTCACATCGTAACCGTCTTAAGTAACCGTCGAGTACCGAAGAATGCAGCAAGACAGTCCTGATAGGGTAGTGGACTATCCTCCTGGCTTGCGGAGCCAGGGACCGGAGTTCAAATCTCCGTCAGGACGTTTCTCTCTGGAACTACACGACGAGCGAAGCGAGGAGTCTGTTCCTCGCTGAAACTCCGTCTCGGAGACTTGAACAGGGAGCGACAGGAGGGAGCGAGTGAGTTCAAATCTCCGTCAGGACGTTTCTCTCTGGAACCGGCCTTCGAGAGCCTTCTGTTCTCTCGGGGCGGTTCACATTCTCTACGGAACCTGAACGGCGAGCGACTTCGCCGCAAACGGGTTCAGCGCTCGTCAGGACTCGACGTGAGCGGCCAGTCCGAGGTCCAGTTCTTCGACCCCATCGAGCACTAAGTCGGCCATGCGGCGCGCCCCGTGCTCGCTGAAATGCGTGTCGTCGGCGATTCCATCGAGATAGTTCGGGTGTTCGCCCGGCTCCAGATGGTTGTAGAGCGCCGTCGACGCTTCGGGGCCGAGTTCCGCTAAGAGTGACCGCGTTCGCTCGTCCATGTCGATAAACAGAACGTCGCGGTCGCGCGCGACGGCTCTGGTCAGGTCGGCGTACTCGCGGTGGGTGTCTTTCGGGACGCCGTCGTCGTCGAAGTGACGGCGCGCGATGGACGTGAGCAACACGGGCGTCGCCCCCTGCTCGCGCGTCTCACCAACGAATTTCCCGAGATTGTCGACGAACCCCTTCTTGGTCGTGTGCTGTTCTTTCGACGGCACCTCGTCGTTGTGGCCGAACTGGACGAACACGTAGTCGGTCTCGGTCAACTGGCGGACGACGGGACGCCAGCGTCCCTCCTCCAGAAACGTTCGGGTGCTACGCCCGTTTTGGGCGTGGTTCGCCACCGTGACGGCGTCGTCGAAACAGTCGGCGAAGGGCATTCCCCACCCGGTTTCGGGGCGCTCGTTCGCCTCCTTATCGGCCATGGTGGAGTCCCCGACGAGGTGGACGGTAATCGACTCGGACGACATTTCGGTAGCGCTCGTCCGGGCGGCGTATAGAGCCACCGGTCGGGTCAATCCACGGGGCGAACGAGCATCCTAACCGTCGCTAACGGGAGCCTACCCATCGGGTACGAACGTAGCGGTTGACGAAAGCGAACGCGGACTCCCGAGCGCTCTCGGCAGTCACAGACCGGGAAAAGCGAGCTTACGCCTCGTCGTAGGGCGGTTCGAGGTCGCGCGACCCGCCGTCGTCCTCACGGCGGCGGACCGACGCGGTCGTGCGCGACCGCTGTGGGCGGGGACGAGGTGCCTCCTCGGACCGGGGCTTCGCGGCCCACGACCCGTGGCAGTCCCGACAGTAGTTGCCTTTGTACGCCCGCGTGAACAGGTACTGCTCACCGCAGCGGATACAAACCGGGGACTGGGTCATCGTACGACACCTCGGACGAGGGTTTCGAGGGCATTCATATGCTATCATACCACATAAGTCCCCGAGCGGCATAAGTATGCAAGGCCTACGGCGGGAGAGCCCGGTCTTCGCGGAATCTTTACTCGTGGACGGCGAACGGTTCGCATGGACGATTCGCTTCGCGCAGGCGTCGCCATCTACAACGCGGGCGCGTATCGGGCGGCCCACGGCGCGTGGGAGGCGAAGTGGCTCGCGCTCGAACGCGGGGGCGACGACGAGCGGTTCCTTCACGGCCTCATCCAGTTCACCGCGGCGGTCCACCACGCCCGCGACGGCAACGACTCGGGCGCGGTCGGTCTCGCCCGGAGCGCCCGAGAGTACCTCGACGGCCTTGCCGACGACTACCGCGGCGTCGACCTCGCCGAGGTGCGGGCGTTCCTCTCACGACTCGAAGCCGACCCCGCCATCGCCGACGACCCGCTCGCGCTCCGACTCGACGGGCGGGTCGTCACGTACGACGACCTCGATTTCGATGCGGTCGTCGTCGCGGCCGAGACGCTCGCGGAAGAACTGAACGGCTACGACGAGTCAGTCGTCGCCGACGCGGTCAAGTACGCCCGCGAGGAGGTCGCCGACGGGGCGCAGACGCAGTTCACGGCGATGGTGTTCGACTTCGTGCGAAACGAGGCACAGCGCGGGCTGGTGTTTCAGCGATTGAGCGAGCACGTCCGCCGGCGGCGACGGCGCGAAGACGACGTGAGCGACCTGTTCGAGTGAGAAACGATGGTGGGCGCTTTGAACTCCTCAACAGGCGACAATTTGACTCTGTGCGGTCGATACAGGACGGAGGCGAATCGGTTGCCATGGGATTTCTCGGCGCGAGCGTGCGGGGATAAACAACGGGACGCTAACAGCGGACTCACCCAATGGGAGGTTCAGAAATATGCCTCTTTGATGACGGAGAGTAGCCAGACTATCGGGGCGAGGGCAAGGAGCAAGCCGACGATACCAATCAGATAGTTCCCTTCGACGAGTCCCCGCGCCCATCCTCTCCCGAGGTGAAACATGAACAGGGTGAGGACGAGTAACACCACGTTGCGGAGCGAAAAGCCCGAACCCTCCGCACTAGAACCAGGCGCGGACATATCGTACTCGTTCTTGTCGAATTTGTATAAGTATTCTCCCGTCACGTTCGTACGCCTCCTGACCGGCTGTTTCACACGACTCCCATCTGAAAATCGGCGTTCAACGGGGCCGAAAATCGAGGTGCCGACGCCGCAATCAGGCCTCGTCCAGCGGTTCGCCCTCGAAGGTGAACTCGGCGGAGTTGTCCTGCGGGTCGTAGCCGAGTACCGCGCGAGCCCGGTCGATAGAGTAGTACTTGCGGTCGTTGTCGGAGATACCGTAGACGATTTCGTAGTCGTAGTCGGCTTCGATACAGCATTCGAAGAGGTGCGCGCAGTCGCGGTACGACAGCCACATAGCCTGCCCGCGCTCGTACTCCTTCGGCGGGTGGTGCTGGGTGAGGTTACCGATGCGGACGTTCACGACCGAGATGTCGTGGTGGTCGTGGTAGTACCGGCCGAGCGTCTCGCCGGCGGCCTTGCTCACGCCGTAGAGGTTACTCGGGCGCGGCAGTTCCGTCCCGTCGAGTCGGAACTCGTGGTGCGGACGGTACATGTCCGGGGTCCGATCCATCGTCTCGTACGCGCCGACAGCGTGGTTCGAGGAGGCGAACGCGAACTTCTCAACGCCCGCATCGACGGCGGCGTCGAACATCTGTTGGGTGCCGTCGATGTTGTTCCGCAGGACGCTGTCCCACGGCGCTTCTGGACGCGGGTCGCCCGCGAGGTGGATGACGGCCTCGACGCCGTCCATGGCGTTTCGCACGGCGGTCTCGTCGGTGACGTCGGCGACGTACACGTCCGTGGGGTCGACCGAGTCGGGTATCTTCTCGTCGGAGAGTGGCTCGCGGTCCAGCAGCCGCCAGTCGTAGGCGTCGCCGATGTGCCCTAGTATCGCCTGGCCGACGCGCCCGCCAGCCCCCGTCAGCAAAACCGGCTGGTCCATTCGGTGTAAGTTCTAACAAGAGAGGCTAAGTAAGGACCGGTTCGCGCTCGCGCGACCCCTCAAACCGCCGAACTTTACCCGAGGGCGACGGAGTTCCGGGTATGGTCACAGACCCGCAGACGGCCTGCTTCGAGGCGGGCATCAAGTTCGGGACGCTCTACCACCAGTTCGCCGGCACGCCGGTCTCGCCCGACAGCGCCCGGAGCCTCGAACGGGCCATGGCCGAGGCCATCGAGAACCAACCGTACTGCGAGTCGGTCTCCGTGCGCATCCTCGACGACGCGCTGGACGCCGAACTCGCCGAGTCGACCGCCGACTACACGGAACTCACGGGGCGGTTCATGGAAGTCGAGATGGAAATCGACTACGAGGGCGTGCGCGTCAGGACGCGCATGGAGATGGAAGACGGCTACCCGCTGATGAAGCTCGTGTCGGTCGAATGACTCGGCCGCGAAGCGCCGCCCGCGGCCTCGTCGTTCGCGACGGCGAACTCCTGACGATTCGGTACCGCACCGACGGCGAGGACTGGTACGTCGCGCCCGGCGGCGGCCAGCAGCGCGGTGAGTTGCTCACGGAGACGGTCCGCCGGGAGGTGTACGAGGAGACCGGATACGAGGTCACCGTCGGGTCGCTCGCGTACGTCAGGGAGTTCGTGCCATCGACACACTACGAAAGCAGCGGCGACGACGACCATCAAGTGGACCACTTCTTCTGGTGCGAGCGGGTGAGCGACGAGCCGGACGAACCGACAGCGCGGGATTCCGTTCAGGCGGGCGTGCGCTGGCTCCCGCTCGACGAACTCGACGATGTGCGGTTCTTCCCCGGCCCGCTCGGCGACCAACTTCGGGACGGCGACCCCAACGAGATGGGCGACGGACACGACGCGGTCTACCTCGGCAACGTGGACTGAGAATCCGCCCGCGACGACCGCGGAGTCGTTCGATTTCACTTTCACTTTCGGGGTCGTTTTTAAACCCCCGCGCGCCGAACGTGTGAGCATGAGTCAAAGCACGCTCGGCGACGACGACCTGTTCGGAGAGGCGGCGGCGGAGATGCGCGCCGACGTCGAGGAACACCTCGACGAGGCTCGGTCGGCGCTGCCCGACCCGGACGACGTGTGGGACGCGGAGGCCGACAACGTCCTCGGCGTCCTCAACGGACTCCGCTCCTCGCTCGACGTCGAGGGCGCGGCCGAGCACGTCCGACAGGCCAAGAAGTGGTACGTCATCGGCCAGCGCGCCGAGGCGTTCGACGACCCCGAGGACCTCGAAGCGGCAATCGAGGAGCTCCAAGAGCTTATCGAGATGGTCGAGGAGGCCCACGAACTCGTCGGGGAACTCACCAACACGATGCCGCAACTCCGCGGCGCGCTCACCGACGCCGCGGAGGCGGCAGAAGCGGCCGGCGCGGACGACGACGAAGACGAAGACGAAGAGGAGTAACCTGCAGACCGCCTGACCGCCGATCCGCGGACCGTTCAGTCGAGTTGCCGGCGCTCGACCGCGTCGAGGAGCGACGCGAGCGAGTCGGCCGCGAGCGATTCCAGTTCCGCGCCGCGTTCGGCGTCACCCTCGGCGGGGTCGCCGACGACGCCGTTGTCGGTGAACTCGTCGGAGTCGTGGGCGAGGTTGACACCCGAGACCCACTCGCCCCAGCGGTCGGACCCCCCATCGCGGGCCTCGTCGATTCGGTCCTCGCGGACCAGTTCGGGGTGTGTGTGGCGGAGGAGCGCTGTTTCTAACGGGCCGCCGTGGCCCATGTCCGAGGAGTGGTCGCCGACGGCGTCGAACCACGTGAACGCGACCGCGTAGACGTCGCCCGTCCGCGAGACGCGCCGGCAGAGCTCCGCGAGCGCGTCGATGTTACCGCCGTGGCCGTTGACGACGACGACGCGGTCGAAGCCGTGGTGGGCGAGCGATTCGACGGTCTCGCGGACGTACGCGCGGAAGGTGTCCGGCGAGACCCAGAGCGTGCCGTCGAAGGCGCGGTGTTCCTCGGCGACGCCGACCGGGATCGTCGGGCCGACGACGACCTCGCCGTCGAACGCGTCGGCACCGGCCTCGGCGACCGATTCGGCGTTGAGCGCGTCGGTTCCGAGCGGCGCGTGCGGGCCGTGCTGTTCCGTGCTTCCGACTGGAAGGAGCGCAAGGTCGGCGTCGAGGTCAGCGACCTCGGTCCAAGTGGCTTCGGAGAGTCGCATGCCGAAAGAAGTGTCGCCCCCCTCCTTAGTGGTACGCGAAGCCTCAGTCGTCGCCGGCGTCGACCTCGGCCTGCCGGCGGGCGGCGCGCTCGACGAACTCGTCGGGGAGTTGGTCGATTTCGCCGGCCTGAACCCCCCAGAGGTGGGCGTAGAGGCCGTCTTCCGCGAGGAGGTTGTCGTGGGTGCCGCGCTCGACGATGCGGCCGTCTTCGAGGACGAGAATCTGTTCTGCGTCCTTGATGGTCGACAGGCGGTGGGCGATGCTGAACGTCGTCCGGTCGGCCGTGAGTTCGTCCAGCGAGCGCTGGATGAGCATCTCCGTCTCGGTGTCCACGTCCGAAGTCGCCTCGTCGAGGACGAGGATGTCCGGGTCTTTCAGGATGGCGCGGGCGATGGAGACGCGCTGGCGCTGGCCGCCCGAGAGCTTCACGCCGCGCTCGCCGACCTTGGTGTCGTAGCCGTCGGGGAGGTTCGAGATGAACTCGTGGGCCTCGGCGGCCTTGGCGGCCGCGACGACCGCCTCGTTGTCGGCGTCGAATGTCCCGTAGGTGATGTTGTCTCGGACGGTCCCGTAGAACAGGAACGTCTCCTGGCTGACGTAGGCGATGGACTCGCGGAGGCTGGAGATGGTCACGTCGCGCACGTCTTGGCCGTCAATGCTGACGCTCCCTTCGTCGGGGTCGTACATGCGCATCAGGAGCTTGAGAATCGTCGATTTCCCCGCGCCCGTAGGCCCGACGAGCGCGAGCGTCTCGCCGCCGTCGACCTCGAAGGAGATGTCCTCGACGATGGTCTCGCCGTCGCCGTAGCCGAAGGTCACGTCGTCGTACTCGACGCGGCCCTCGGAGACGGCAAGGTCGGGCGCGTCGGGCTGTTCGGCCAACCGTGCGGGCTCGTCCATCAGGCCGAAGATGCGGGCGCTGGAGGCGTGGGCGCGCTGGTACATGTTGATGATCTGCCCGAACTGGGCGAGCGGCCAGACGAACTGCTGGGTGAGTAGGATGAACGTGACGAACTCGCCGACCGCGAGGTCACCGGTGAAGGGGCCGGGCCCCTGCCCGTTGATGACCCACAGGCCGCCGACGACGAAGGTGAGCGTGAAGCCGATGCCCGCGAGGATGCGGAGCGCTGGGAAGAACTTGATGCGGGTGTTGATGGCGTCCCAGTTGGCGTCGAAGTAGTCCATCGAGACGCCGTCGACGCGGTCCGATTCGTGAGGTTCGGCGTTGAACGTCTTGATGACCTGGATGCCGCCGAGGTTGTTCTCCAGTCGGGAGTTGAGTTTGCCGACCGACGACCGCACGTCGGCGTACTTCGGCTGGATGATATCGACGAACTTCCACGTGAACAGCGCGATGAGCGGGACCGGCAACAGGGCGACGAGCGCGAGCTGCCAGTTGTACGACATGAGGACCACCGCGATGGCGACGACCATCACGGAGAGGCGGAAAAACGAGTTCATCCCGTCGTTGAGGAACCGTTCGAGGCGGTTCACGTCGTTCGAGAGGATGGACATCATCTCGCCGGTCTGCTTGTCGGCGAAGAAGTCCATGTTGAGCAGTTGCATCCGGTCGTAGGTGTCGGTCCGGACGTCGTGTTGAATCTGCTGGGCGTAGGCGTTCCAGCCCCAGTTTCGGAGCCAGTGAAACAGCGCGCCGGCGGTGAAACTGAACACGATGATGCCGACGGCGAAGAAGAACTGCCCGTCTCTGGTCGCGGGGACGTACGGCGCTATCCACGCCTCGGGGAGGACGGGGAAGCCGGCCGCGAACGACTTGTCCTGCCGGATGATGGCGTCGATGGCGAGGCCGAGGATGACCGGCGGCATGAGGTCGAGCACGCGGGCGGCGACGCTCGCGAGGACGCCGACCGCGAACTCGAAGGTGTTCTCGCGGCCGTACTCGGCGAACAGCCGCCGCATCGGGTTATCGACCCGCGCTCGTTGGTCCTCGAACGGGTCGTCTTCGGTATCGGGGGGCACGACAACGGTTCAGGGGGCGCTCGCAGTAAAGTACTCGGGTGGGGGAGGGGGCAGCCGGTAGATTAACACCGGGCGTTCCGGACCGTGTTCCCGGTCGAACCGCCGGATTCGACGACCGGCTGTTGGCTGACGCCGCAGAGGTCGTTCTGGATGAGTCGATTGCGGTGAGAGTCCTCCAAGGTGACGCCGTGGGCCAAGAGGCCGGTTGTCACGACGTTCCTGTGAATCGCGTTACGGTCGCTTCCGACGAGTTCAAACCCGGCGATAATGATATCGACCTCGTTCTCGACGAAGCGGTTTCGGTGGCTGTCGCGGAGGTTGAACCCGGGACCCTCTCCGTCGACGAGGTTCCGTTGGAAGCTGTTTTGGGTACTCCCGTACAGCAAGACCTGGATGGTGTCGGTTCTGAACTCGCAGTCGACGAACTCGTTTCGGTGCGAGTCCGCGAGCGTGAGCACGACGGGACTGATGAGCGTACACGACTCGAACCGGGTTCGTTCAACCCGGTCGAGAATCACACCCTCGACGCTCGGCGTGAAGAAACTCGTGTTCGTCACCGCACAGCGCGAGGAGTCCGCGACAACGAACTGTGGCCTCCAATCGTCCGGATGGCCGACGACGCGCGAGTCCGCTATCGACACCCGGCTCGAATCAGTAATTCGGCCGCCCTTCGTCAGCACGATGTCGGCTATCGAGACCCGACTGCCCGAAATCGTCGTCTCGCCGACGACTGCGTACCCCCGACCGTCGATGCGGACGTCGTCGGCGAGGACCTCCAGACAGTCGAGGTTGCCGTCGAGGACGTAGTTCCCCGGTTCGGTGACGCTCGCGCATCCTGAAAGCACCTCCTCGTCGGTTCTCAGTTGCAACACGCCCGGCGTGAGCGCCGGAAGCGCGGCGAGGCCCAGTCCGCGAAGCGTCTCTCTCCTCGTGAGTCGAGTCGACATGACACCTCCTCAACTACAACACGTCGGCACAAATACAGATATTGTGAGTTACGTACCATCTACATATCAGAATCTGTGACGTACTGTAACTCCGACTGGCGGGGCTGAGTCGGGCGCGTCCCCGACGCTCAGACGACTCGGTCTTCGACGTCGGGGTCGATGCCGGCCTCGACGAGGTCCTGTCGGACCCGCTCGCGAAGCGGGTCCGGGACCGTGTCGCGGCCGACGGGAACCGCGACTTCGCCGTCGCCTTTCACCTTCCAGTAGAGGACGCAGTCCGACGGCTCGTAGTACTCGATACTGTAGGCGTCGTCCGCCCCGCGATAGTGGACGCGCGCCGCGAACTCCTCGGCGCGCCAGCCTTCGAGTTCGGAGAGCGCCGCGACGTGTGCTGTCATAGTGGGGTCAACGGTCGCCGGCCCCTCGGGCGTTTCGCTTCTACTCGATTTCGACCCGGTCTCCCGCGTCGATACCGGTCTCGTTCGTGTACCCGTACGGGAGTTCGAGGACGTACTTCCCGGTTCCGCGGTAGCGGGTGAGGTCGGACTCGCTCGTTCCCTCGGGGTCGAGTTCGGCGTGGTGGATGCGCGTGATGGTGCCGTTTTCGGCGACGAAGACGATGTCCAGCGGGAAGTCCATGTCGCGCATCACGTAGGCGTAGGTGCCCGGCGAGTCGTGGACGAACCACATCCCCTCGTTTTCGGCGAGCGATTCGGTATCGCTCAGGCCGGTGAAGCGCTTGGCACGGGTGTCGGCGACGCGGGCGTTGACCGTCGCCAGCGTCTCGCCGGTCTCGTCGTCGACGACGGTGAGCGTGGTCCGTTCGTAGTCGTCGGTCGAGCCGGGGACGACCGCGGGGTTGGAGAGGTACGCGACGCTCGCGACCGCGACGACGACGGCGACGACGAGCAGCGCGGTTCGCGCGCGAGAGGTCATTGCCGGACGTGACGGTCGCCGCGGGTCTAAGGGTTCCGGGGACCGGTCGAAACGAAAACCGTTATGAGCGCGAACCGGTTCGATTGAGATGCAGGGCTCGTGGTCTAGTTGGTTATGACGCGGCCTTTACAAGGCTGAGGTCGGTGGTTCGAATCCGCCCGAGCCCACTTCTGACGACACAACACGACGGGCGTAGCGAGTCTCGGTCCGGTTCGAATCCGCCCGACTCACACGCTCCGTTGCATCACGAACAGCGACATCGGGACGCTGGCGGCGACGAGACCGAACGCGCCGCCGACGATCGGTTCGACACCCAGCGACGGGCCGAGGAGGTAGCCACCGACGAACCCGAGCGGGTCGAAAACTAACGCGAGGATGACGAGCTGTGCCGCGAAGGACTTCGACGTGAACCAGCGGGGGAGTAGTGACACGGTCGTCAAAACATGTCTTCCACCTGCTATTTAGTTCCGTGTGGTCGCCGCCGAGCCACGAGGACGCGAACCCTTTTAGCCCGAGACGCACCCACCACCGAGTAGTGAACCCCGTCACGCGACTCCGCGAGAACCCTCGGCGGGCGGCTATCGCGGTCGGGTACGCGTTCGTTGTCCTCGTGGCGTCGGTCGTGCCGACGCCGCCGGGGAGCCTCACACCGATGGGTCCGCTCGGCCTCGTCGGCCTCGACAAGTGGGTCCACGCGGTCGGGTACGCCGGCCTCGGATTCACCGTCGGGGCCGCGGTGCGCGCCAGGGGACGCAAAGAAGTCGTTAGAGCCGTCGTCGTCGTCGCCGCGTTCGGGACGGGAATCGAACTCGTGCAGGCGGTGCTGCCGTACCGGTCGTTCGGCGTCGCCGATGTGGGGGCGAACCTTCTCGGTGCGGTCGTGGGCGGGGCGCTCTGGGTCGCAGTCGCGTGGGTCGCGGAGCCCCGGAGGTAGGGTTATCTCACCCCCTCACGAAGGGCGAACGAACGGTGAAGGCAATGGGCACGAGACGACTCATCCGGGCACTCGGTCTCGCGGGAATCGGCGTCGTCGGGACGTACCTCCTCGCGGTTCGACCGTGGCACAGGCGCTGGGGGACCACCGACGACGAGGCGACGGGCTGGCTCCCCGGCGACGACTTCGTCGGCGACGCGGACGTTACCTCGACGCGGGCGATTACGATTGCGGCCCCCGCGCGGGCGGTCTGGCCGTGGGTCGTCCAGTTGGGACAGGACCGCGGCGGCTTCTACAGCTACGAGCGACTAGAGAATCTGTTCGGGTTACAGATTCACAACGCGGATCAAATCCTACCACAGCACCAGCGGCTCGACGTTGGCGACGAGATACGACTCGGCCCGCCGGGCTCGGGCGCGCCGTCGTTCCGCGTCGCCTTGGTCGAACCCGAGCGGACTCTCGTGTTGAGTGCGCCGGGCTGGGAGACCGGCGAGAGCCCGGCGGTGTGGACGTTCGCGTTGCACGAGGTTGCACCCGGCGCGACGCGGTTAATCATCAGATACCGCGGCCGGTCGGAGACGCTCCGCAGGCGCGCGGTGAATCGGATGGTCGTCGAGCCGGTCCAGTTCGCCATGGAACGGAAGATGCTCAAGGGGATTCGGTCGCGGGCGGAGCGGGCGCGGGCGAGCGCGACGGGCGGCCGGCACCGCTGACCCAGCGCCGACGGGCGATTCGAAAGTCTTTTTGATGCGGTCCGGCTTCGGAAGAGTGCGAGCCGCCTTAGCTCAGACTGGGAGAGCACTCGACTGAAGATCGAGCTGTCCCCGGTTCAAATCCGGGAGGCGGCATTTTCCTGCGAACTATCGAGGGAGCGTAGCGACCGAGTCGTGAGCAGTGAAAATGCGACCCGACCGGATTCTGAACCAGCGAGCAAATCTTCGATTTGCGAGTGAGGTTCAAACCCGGGAGGTGGGGGCCGAAATAGAACGTCGGGACCGAGAATCACCTCCGAAAAACGACGACCGAATTCTCAACGACGCAATACGAACGACGCGGAATCCAAGCGACTCAGTCCCGGAGAGCCGAATTCATCGCACCGCAGGAACCCGAGGCGTGCTTCAGAAGACTTATCCGCGTGAGGTCGCTGGATTCAAAGGCAATGGCGAAAGGTAAGGTCGACTTCTTCAACGACACTGGCGGCTACGGTTTCA
>NZ_JAMYJY010000092.1:0-15243 GCF_024136985.1 Haloferax sp. AB510 | reverse complement strand
CATTTATAGCGAGCGGCAATCGCTCGCGCACTGCACAGACAGCGACCGCTCCCTCAGTCGAGACAGCGAAAACGCCCGACTCAGGTCGCACACCGTCAGGCTTAAGCACAAGACAGGGATACGAGTAACTGCGCCAAGGTGGCAGAGTTCGGCCCAACGCATCCGCCTGCAGAGCGGAACCCCCGCCGGTTCAAATCCGGCCCTTGGCTTTTCTCTTCGAACGCGACTCCCGTGAGCGACGCGTTTTGGTATCGAATCGCCGACTGGCGACGTTATCGTACGAGCCGCTGTTCGAGTGCGCTGACCGCGTCGTCGTCGCCCAGTTCGTGTGCAAGTTCGAGGGCGTCGAGTGCGGTCTTCCGCGCTCGAACCCCGGCTCCGACGGAGGAAAAGCACGCTGCAGCGCGTCGTAATTCGGCGAGTGCATCCGAAACGTCTCCGGTCTCACAAAGTGCCGTAGCGTACCGTCGGTGACACCGACCTTCGAGAACTGCCGTCGGCGCAGATTCGATTGCAGTCCTGAGCAGCGAAATCCCGTCATCGGTCTCTCCCGACCGCACGTACACGTCTCCGAGCGTCACGCTCGCGAGCGTCTTCGGCTCGTCGCCGAGTCCGGGCGCTCGTTCGTGGGCGCGTTCTGCGACCGTTCGCGCGTTGTCGAGATCGCCGCTGTTCAGGAGAGCGCGGGCGCGGACAGTCTGGAGTTCGGTCCGCTTCGACTCGTTTTCTTCGAGGAGGTCGATGGCGCGTTCGGCGTATTCGATAGCGGTCTCCGGTTCACCGAGTTCAGAGAGCGTTTGGGCGAGGCCGTAGTACACGTCCCGTCGAATCCAATCGAACTCCGGGTCCTCGACGTCGTCGAGAAGCGATTCGTAGCGCTCGCGCGCGTCGTCGAGCGCCCCGCGGTCGAACGCTATCTTCCCGAGGTTGTTCGACGTTGACGCGACGCCGATGGAGTCGCCGATTTCGACGCGGATATCGAGCGCGAGTCGGGCGTATCGCTCCGCTTCGTCGAGCGTCCCGTTTTCGAGTTCGATATGGCTGAGAACGGCGAGGCTCAGCGCTTCCCCCCACGGATACTGAATCTCTCGGCGAATCTGGAGACTCGTGCGGGCGTGCGCCGCGGCTGACTCGAACTCTCGAAGCGTTACCTCGACGAGTCCGAGGTTCGCGAGCGTGCTCGCAACTTTCGTATCGTCTCCGAGGTCGCGGCGGAACTCGAGCGCTCGCTGGTAGTAGGCTTTCGCGCCCTCTGGATTGTCGGTCTGTGCTTCGATACCTCCCAGCGCGTTCAACACGTCGCTACGGCCCACATTGTCGTCGCTTCGACTGAATCGTTCGAGTGCCTCTCGTGCGTATTCGCGGGCGCGCTCGAACGAACCGCGGTAGCGTCCGACCTCGGAGAGTCCGGCAAAGCCGTCGGCGCGCGCGCGGACCAGTGCCGCTTCGTCGAGTCGCTCGTCGTCGAGCGACGCGAGCGACTCGAACTCTCGCTCGGCGCGTTCGAGTTCGCCCCCGTTGACGAACATGCGGGCGCGCCACCGACGAACGTCGAGCCGGAGCGTGCCGTCGCAGGCCCGCGGCACGCCGACGTCGGAGTAGTCGGTCTCGGCGTACAGCTCGGAGAGCGTCGGTGTGTTGATGCCGAGTTCGAACACGCTGCGGACGAGTCGTTCTCCCCACGTCGAGGGGTCGCGCTCGATAGTGCGAACGATATCGGCGGTCCCGCCGAACACCGATTGGACGGTCTGGCGCGCGTCGTCGTCGTCGACGAGCGAGCAGAGCGTGTCGAGACATCGCTCGAACCGGCGGCGGGCGCGGCGCTCGGATTCGAGGTCAAGCAACCGCTGGAGGAAGCGAGCGGACCACGTCTCGTGGACCGCGCGGACCCGCTCCCCGTCGGACTCGTCGTCGCCGAATGCGGAGTAGAGGACGGTTCGTTCGAGGGCGTCGAGCGATTCTTCGACGACGGATTCGTCGCGCTTCGACTCGGTGAGTGCGTACGCGAGCGGCGGCGAGACGCCGATTCCCGAGGCGTTCAGAAGGTTCACGAGAACGCCGACGTCGACGCCGAGTCGCTCGTCGACGCGTTCGAGGTCGGCGTAGACGGAATCGATGTCGTCGAGGAGGCTCGTCGGGGCGGCGTTCTCTCCGGCTGCCGGCTCGGCGTGCCGGGCGAGTCGATGCAAAAAGAGATACATCTCTCCTGGCTCGAGGTCTCCGCCCTCGTTCGGGGTGAGTTCCTCGGGGTCGATATCGACGTTCGCTCCGACAGTCGCCTCGAAGTGGTCGACCAGTCTGGCTCGCTCGCGGGCGTCGACGACGGGAACGGAGACCACGTCTATCGACTGTGTCCGGTGGAATTCGAGGCGAGCGGTGCCGCGGAGCGAGCCGTCGCGCCACTCGCTTTCCCGACTGTCGAGGAGGAACGTCACGCGGTCGTCGTCGTCGAACTCGCGGACGAGTTCGAAGATACTGTTCGCCTCGGTCCGGGTCGCGTCCTCGACGACGACGAGGACGTGCCCGCTGGCCTCGGCGAGGTACGACCCGAGGTGCGCCGCGGAGGTAAACGGGTCGTGCTGGCCGGACTTCCGGTAGAGGACGATACCCTGTTCGTGGTCGTACCACCGGCACGCGACGGACATACAGACCGTGCTCTTTCCCGCGCCGGGCGGCCCCGTCACGACGTGGTCGGTTCCCGAGCGGAGCCGGGAGAACAGGTCGTCAGTCACGTTCTCGCGTCCGTCTTCGGTCGGGCGCTCGCGGTCGAGCGCGTAACCGGCGCGGACCTCTCCGAGGTCGAAGCCGGCGCGCCAGCACGCCAGCGGCGGCGAGGCGCCGACGCGGTCGAAGTACGCCGGAGCGAGTCGGACGAACCCCTGTGACCGCAGCGCCGTGGAGAGCGCCGGGCCGCGAATCGTTGCACTCGCACCGCGGTCGTCAGTTACGCTGGGATCGGTCGCCGTCGCTTCGGCGTTCGCGTCGTCTGCCATGGCGTCCGTGCCATCCGCCTTGGCGTCCGCGCCACTCGCTTCGGTTCCGGGGGTCTCGCCGTCGGCGTTTCCGTTGAGGTCGAACGGGTTCGCGGCTTCCCAAATCGACTGCACGCGATTCCGGGCCCACGCCACGGCGCGCTCGCTCGTGTTCTCGATGACGCATCTCGCGCGCGCATCGTCGTCGTAGGCGACCACCATCGTGTGGGGCGTCCCGTCGAGTGTCGTCTGCACGATGGCGAACGGGGGTACCTCGCCGACCCGAAGCTCGCAGTCCGAGACGGCCTGTACGGTTTCGAGAAACGCCGGGTACGCCCGCCAGATAGCGGTGACGACTGAGTCGGGCACGACGAACCGACAGGAGTGCCCGTCGACGAGCCAGGTCGTACACCGGTCGACGAACGTCTGACTCGGCAGGTACGGGAGGACGAACGTCCCGTTGTTCGTCGCTTTGAGCCTGTTTCCGAGCGCATCGAACGGGTGTGAGACGCGCGGGTCGGTCCGCAGTTCGTCGGCTCCGACGACGGCCTCGACCGGAAGCGGGTAGTCGGCGGCCGCTCCGGCGACGAACGAGTCGAGTTCGAGCACGTCGGCGGCGGCGGCGCGGGTGGAACGAAACAGGGAGATGAACTGTCCGCCCTTCAGCGACGTGGTGTAGTCGCCGTCGTCGAGGACGAATCCCGCGGCGGTCAGGTCGCGTATCGCGCGGTCGACCGTCGAGCGGGAGTACGGGAGCGCCTCGATCAAATCTCGCTTGTCGAGGTGCGCGCCGTCCAACGCGTTGAGGAAGTCGAATCGATCGGCGGCGAGTTCCAACTGTTCTGTGACGGGGTCGTCGTCGCGCGTCACGACCAACTCCCGGTTCGGCACCGTCGAACGACTGGTCGGTATCTCATTGGAGGGTGGTTCGGCCAATAGTTTCAAAAACCCTTGTCAATCCACAGCTTCGACTGTTCGTCTACACCGTCGTATTGGGGGCGGGAGTCGCCGCCGGCGGTCGCGCGGCACGGTGACACGCTCCGAGGAAAAGTAATCGTTATACGCCGCGTGGCCCATGCCGAAACCATGCAACGACGCGCCGCGGTCATCTCCGTCGTGTTCTTCCTGGTCATCGGTGCCGGTGCATACTCACTTATCGCGACTGCATCGACGCCGTCGGTCAGTTTCGAGAACCCCGAGTACTCGCTGGCACAGGGGGACGAGTTCTCCGTCCCCGGTAGCGACCAGACGTACACAGTGTCGTCGATAACCGAAGAGGAGGAATCGGGCGGTCACGGTGGTGGCACCACGCTGGTCCGCTCCGGTGAGCTCACCTACGTGAACGACTCCGCTCGCTTCACCGAGACGTGGGACAACGAGAGCACCGTCACGCTCGACGGCACGGACTACCGTGTCGAAATCGCCAACGTCTCCGACCCCACCGAGGCGACGCTGGTCGAGCTGTACAACGAGACCGCAATCCTCCAGGCCGACTCGAACGCCGATAACGAGACCGTCACCCGGAACGGCGAGCGCTACGTCGTCATCAACGACTCGACGCTCGTCTCGGTCGACGAGTACTTCCCGGCCAACGAGACGCGCACCGTCGCCGAGGGAGACTCTTTCGACTACAACAACCAGTCTGTCACCGTCGACGCAGTCGAGACCTCCGGCGTGACCCTCGAATGGTTCGCCCCCGAGGAGAACACCGTCACCGTCGATAACGAAGCGAACCTGACCATCTCGGGACAGCAGTATCTCGCGTACTTCCCGAACGGTGAGACGCTCGTCCTGACGCAGAACTACGACAGCTACCAAGCGCAACTGTCCGAAATCGAGCACTTCCACGAGACCGAAAACGGTCTCTGGGGCGTCGCCATCGTCTCGTTCACCACGGTCGTTCTCCTCATCGGCATGGCGTTCCTCCCGTCGCGGTACTGAACGCCTCGTCCGCCGTCCGTCACCGTTTTTCGCGCACCCCGCTCGCACCGAGCCACGCGACTCCGGCACCGATGACGACCGTCGACAGCGACCCGAGTATCTGGAGCGCCGCGACCGCGACGACCGACTCGGCGGCGGCGTAGCGCCACGGAGCACCCACGAGCGTCCCGAGGCCGACGAGGACGAGGAACGCACCGACGGCGACCGGCAGCCACGACTCCGTCAGCGCGGTGATTCGACGAGTC
Source organism: Haloferax sp. AB510 (assembly GCF_024136985.1). Classification (NCBI taxonomy): domain Archaea; kingdom Methanobacteriati; phylum Methanobacteriota; class Halobacteria; order Halobacteriales; family Haloferacaceae; genus Haloferax; species Haloferax sp. AB510. The sequence continues at coordinate 10,085 of NZ_JAMYJY010000092.1, read as the reverse complement.
ATTACCGGAGAGAGTCGCGGCGCAAGGAGAAAAACGAGACGGCGTTCTCGGTGAGCGCCGACCGGGGCCGACCCGGAACCGGCTGACTACCGCCGGAGGAAGTCGAGGAAGCGGTAGTCGTGGTCCGGCGTGTAGGTCCGGAACAGGAGGCTGTTCGTGAGGACGGACACCGACGACAGCGCCATCGCGCCCGCGGCGAACACCGGCTGGAGGAGGCCGAGCGACGCGAGCGGAATCATCGCGGTGTTGTAGCCGAGCGCCCAGAACAGGTTCTGTTTGATTTTCGCGAGCGTCCCGGCGGAGATGCGGATGGCCTTCACCACGTCGAGCGGGTCGTCGCGCATGAGCGTCACGTCGGCGGCCTCGATAGCCACGTCGGTGCCGGAGCCGAGCGCCGTGCCGACGTACGCGGCGGCGAGCGCGGGCGCGTCGTTGACGCCGTCGCCGACCATCATGGCTCTCGTCCCGTCGGCCTGCAGGGACTCGACGGCGTCGGCCTTGTCCTCGGGGAGGACGCCGGCGCTGACGTTCTCGGGGTCGATGCCGACCTGTTCGGCGACGGCGCGGGCGGTCCGCTCGTTGTCGCCGGTGATCATGTGGACGGTCGCGCCGCGGTCGCGGAGCGCGGCGACGGCCTCGGCGGCCGACTCCTTGATTTCGTCCGCGTCGGCGACGACGCCCGCGAGGTCGCCGTCGACCGCGACGAGCATCGCGGTCTTCCCCTCGCTTTCGAGGTCGCGAAGCGCGTCCTCGGCGGGCGCGGGGTCGACGCCCGCGTCCGAGAGAAGTTTGCGGTTACCGACGAGGACGGGCTTCCCGTCGACGGTCGCGCGAATCCCGTGACCGGGGACGTTCTCGAAGTCTTCCGGGTCAGCGAGGTCGAGACCGCGGTCCTCCGCGCCGGATACGATGGCGCGGGCCAGCGGGTGTTCGCTGTTGCGCTCGGCCGACGCGGGCGTAGTCGAGCACGTCGTCGTCGACGAGCGTCTCGTCGTCGACGGCGGTGACGACGCCCGAACCGTCGGCGGCGGGGCCGACGGCGACCACGTCGGTCAGCGTCATCTTGCCTTTGGTGAGCGTGCCGGTCTTGTCGAAGACGACGGTTTCCACGTCTTTGACGCGTTCAAGCACGTCGCCGCCCTTGAACAGGACGCCGTTGCGCGCGCCGATTGCCGTCCCGACCATCGTCGCGGCCGGGGTGGCGAGGCCGAGCGCACAGGGGCAGGCGATGAGCACGGCCGAGGCGAAGACGACGACGGCGAACTCGAACGTCGAGACCGCGCCGCCCGCGGCGACGGGACCGCCCGCGACGAGCCCCCAGACGGGGAGCGACCGGATGAACCCGGCGAGCGCCTCGGGGAAGAGGAACCAGACGACGCCCCACAGGAGGGCGTTGGCGATGACCGCGGGCACGAAGTACGCCGAGATACGGTCGGCGAGGTTCTGAATCTCGGGCTGGCGGCCCTGGGCCTCCTTGACGAGCGAGACGATTTGTTGGATTGCCGTCTCGGAGCCGACCTTGGTCGCTTCGACCACGAGGACGCCGTTTTGGTTCACCGTCGAGCCGACGACCTCGTCGCCTTCGGCCTTCGAGACGGGGACGGACTCGCCCGTGACCATCGACTCGTCGACCGCGGAGTCGCCGTCGACGACGACGCCGTCGGTCGGAATCTTCTCGCCGGGACGGACCTTCATGCGGTCGCCGACCTCGACCTCGTCGAGGGGGACCTCGCGTTCGGTTCCGTCGTCGTCGACGAGCGTCGCGGTGTCGGCTTCGAGTTCGAGGAGCGTCCGGAGCGCCTCGGAGGCCTGTCCCTTCGAGCGCGCTTCGAGGTAGTTCCCGAGCGTGATGAACACCAAGATGAGCGCGGCGGTGTCGAAGTAGAGACTGCCGGCGAGGAGGCCGACGAGGACGGCGACGGAGTAGAGGTACGCCGTGGACGACCCCATGGCGATGAGCACGTCCATGTTGGCAGTGCGGTTCCGAACGAGCGCAGTGTAGGAGTTCTCGTAGAACTCGCGGCCGAGGTAGACCTGCACCGGCGTGGCGAACGCGAAGCCAATCCAGCCGACGGGGATGCCCGTGCCGGGAATCGTCTCGGGGAGGCCACCGCCGAACAGTTCGACCGCGAGCATCGCAAGGAGCGGGAGCGACAGCGCCGCGCCGAACAACGTCAGGCGCTTCTGTCGGCGAATCTCGTCGTTGCGGGCGGCGTCACGGGCGTCCTCAACGGATTCCTCGCCGTCGTCGTCTTCGCGGACGGGCGTGTAGCCGGCGTCTTCGACCGCCCGGTACATGTCGTCGAGGCCCGCGTCGGCGGGGTTGAAGGTGACGTGCGCCTCGTCGGTGGCGAAGTTGACCTCGGCGGCGACGACGCCCGGAACCGACTCCAGCGACTTCCGGTTCGCGTCGGCGCAGTTCGCACAGCTCATCCCGGTGATGCCGATGGTCCGGGTCTCCGAGAGCGCCTCGTAGCCGGCGCCCTCGATGGCATCGTATATCTCGCCGAGCGATACCTCCTCGGGGTCGTACTCCACGGAGCCCTCGTCGGTGGCGAAGTTGACGCTGGCGCTCGTCACGCCGTCGAGCGCCTCCAACGCCTCGCCGACGGTGCGCGAGCAGTTCGCGCAACTCATCCCGCGGATGTCTAAGTGGGCCGTTCGGCTACTCATCTTACCTGTACGTACGTGCCCCTCTCTTACCTCGATTTCCCCTTCAGAACCGAACGTCACCGCGGGGTCGAACTTTCGATTCGAAACCGGTGGCCGCGCCGCTCGGTCATCGGCCTCTCGGCCCGCTCAGTCGTCGTTCGCGCCGGCTTCGAGGCGGTCGTATCGGTCTTCGAACCGGCCGAGACAGGACGAACAGCAGAAGTGGTAGAGCGTCCCGCCGATGCGGGCGCTTTCGCCCTCGCTCGTCACCGTGTTGCCGCATTCGGCGCATTCGAGGGCGAACCCGGTTCCGTTGACCGTCGGCGTCCACTCGGCGGACTCCACGAGGCTCACCTCGTAGTCGCGAACCCGCGAGAGGTCCACGAGGTCGTCCAACTGGGCGCGGACGGAACTCCCGTCGAGTCGGGCGTGGGCCGTCACCTCGCCGTCGGCCGCGACGAACAGGTGTTGGACCGGGTCGGCCCCGCGGAGGGCGTCGCGGACCTCGTCGACGAACTCCGGGCGGACGGTCAGCCTGACGAGGACGGGCGTCCCGCCCGACAGCGTCGACTGGTCGAGGTCGACGGTGAAGCGGCGGATGATGCCCTCCTCGCGGAGACGGTCAATGCGGTCGGAGACCGCCGGCGCGGAGAGGCCGACTTCGGCGGAGATGTCGCTGAACGGTCGGCGGGCGTCTTCGGCGAGGAGTTCGAGGATGTGGAGATCGGTTTCGTCGAGCGCGCGCATGCGCTCCGGTAGGGGCCACGATGTCATAGGTGTTCCTCGCGTTCGGCTTTCGATTCGAAAGTCGGAGTCGGCTGGTCGCCGAACCAACGAAAGGACAATTCACTAAATCGAGAAGCCCCTACCTCGAACCGTATGCCGACCACTCTCACCGTCACCGGAATGACCTGCGAACACTGCGAACAGCGCGTCGCCGACGCCCTCGCCGGCGTCGACGGCGTCGATGACGCGACCGCCGACCGCGAGACGGAGCGCGCGACCGTCGAGGGCGACGCCGACACCGACGCCCTCGTCGCGGCCGTCGAAGACGCGGGCTACGACGCGAGCGCCTGAATCCGAGACGCGCCCGACCCAGACGGTGCGGGGAACCGGGTGTCACGACCGAGAAGCCGGTTCGATGCGCCGACCTGAATGGTTTTCCCCGGCGACCCGCTACCCTCGACCATGCACGCGCGGTCGTGGGCGGCCGTCCTGTTCGCGCTCGTCATCGGACTCCTCCTCGCGCTCGGCGTCGTCCGACTCGCCGCCGGCGATACCGGCGATTTCGCACGAAACGCCGGCATAGCTGCTCTTCTGACGGTTTTCGCCGTCGCGCTGGTCAGAGACTGGGCGTCGAACGCGGAGTGAGGCTCGGCGACCGGGAGCCTCGTCCGGCCGATTCCTGAAAATACATCAATAAATTGTCTTTCACTTCGGGGGCAGACGGTTACAAGAGGCCGCGGTCCCAACCCCGCCTGTGTCTCCACCGAGCGACGACGACTTTCGCACGCACTCCCCGACGGCCCCGATAGACGACACGCCGACCGTCTCGTGTTCGCGGTGCGGCGAGGAGTGGGACCTCTCGTACGAACTGGACGAGCTACAGCTCGGCAATCAGTCGGTCGAGCAGTTCGCGCTCGACCACCGTCGCCACACCGGCCACTTCCCGGACGACGTCTCGCCGTGGGTCGTTAGCTGCCGACAGTGTCCCGACGGCGAGCAGTTCCTCTCCGAGGCCAGCGCCCGCCGGTGGGCCCGCACCCACGCCCGCCACACGCGACACGAGGTGGCGATGGATCACGCCGACGACGATGGGGTCGTCATCGCACCCGAGTGAGGTGCGGCGGGAGTCCGGTCACCCCCGCCTCTCGGGTCGGGTCGTCGGCCGTGCGGCCGGCGGGACCGGCGACGACAGGTCGAGACGCATCTTCGCGTTCGTGCCCGCCGAGGGAACCGGTTCGAATCGACGTGGACGGCCCGCCGATTTCCAGATTCCGAGGATTCGAAAATCGGTCCGGGTTTATAATCTCCCGGCGGCCCACGCTTCACATGTGAGGTGACAGACGATGGCCGCAACCGGCGAGATCGAGATGCTGGGGAACCGGATGGAGTTCGACTACGCCGAGGGCGTCACCGGCTACGTCCTCGTGTTCGCCCGGCTGGTCACGGGGTACTGGTTCCTCCACGCGGGGGTGACGAAGTACCTCGCCGCCGAGCCGTTTAACGCGGGCGGCTGGCTCGTGAACGGCACCGCCGGCGCGCCCGGTCCGGTCCACGCGTTCCTCGCGTGGGTCGGCCAGACGCCGCTGATGCTCGAGTTCACGAACGTCATGGTTCCGCTGGGCGAGACGCTCATCGGGTTCGCGCTCATCACCGGGGCTGCCGTCCGCCTCGCCACCGCCGGGGGAACGTTCCTCATGACGTTCTTCTACCTCGGGAACGCCGACTGGGGTCACGGGCTGGTCAACGGCGACCTGTTGGGGCTCGTGATGTTCCTCGTGGTCGGCGCGCTCGCGGCGGGCCGCATCCTCGGCCTCGACGCGTACCTCGAAGAACTGAAGTTCGTTCGCCAGCGGCCCAAGCTCCGGTACCTCCTCGGCTGAGGGGATTTCGGACACGCTGGGCCGCGTTCGTCCGGCAGTCCACCGGCCTTTCTCTCGGACGCCGTTACCGCTGATTCGCGTGAGCCAGCCTCTTTGCGGGCCGTTCTCAGCGTGTCGGTGGATTTAGGAGTACCTAAAATTCGAAAGTGGTTTATTGTATTAGGGACGCCTAAAACGTATGAACGAAGACGGAGCCGACTTCGACCACGCGTTTCGACGGGCTGTTCTCACGGGGGCTGTCTGAGCCGTGACCGACCAAGGCACCGAACCCGATTCGACGGACGTGGTCGTCGTCGGCGGCGGTCCTTCCGGGTGCGCCGCGGCCGTCTTCACCGCGCGATACGGCCTCGACACCGTCGTTTTCGACCGGGGGAACGCCGCCTTCCGTCGGTGTGCGTACCTCGAAAACTACCTCGGCTTCCCCGCCGGCATCGGCGTGGACACGTTCACCGCGCTCATGCACGAACACGTCGCGGAAGTCGGCGCGGACTACGTCGCGGACATGGTCGTCTCGGTCGAGCGACCGGGCGACGATGAGGGGACGGACGCGAGAGAGAGCGAGCCGGACGCGTTCGACGCCGACGCCCGGCGATTCGCCGTCCGCACGCAGGACGGTCGCCGGGTCGAAGCCGACTACGTCGTCGCCGCCGCGTGGTACGACGGCGACTACCTCCGCGGCCTCGACGACGACGACGCGATGTTCGAGGAACACGACCACCACGGCGAGGTCCACGAGCACTTCGATTCCGACTACGCCGACGACGACGGGCGGACCCCGGTCGAGGGACTGTACGTCGCCGCGCCCTCGGGCGACCGGAACGCGCAGGTCGGCATCGCCGCCGGACAGGGCGGCCACGTCGCCCGGTGTCTCATCGAGGACCGCCGGCGCGAACGCGGCTTCCCCGGCGACCTCGCGGCCCACTACGACTGGCTCCGCGCCGACACCGAGTTCCAAGGCGAGTGGGGCGACCGGGACCGCTGGCGCGAGTGGTTCGAAAGCGAGGTGCCGGCCGACGCCGACCTCGACGACGAGCGTCTCGCGGAACTCCGCGAGTCCTACATCGACCGAGCGTTCGACACCCGTCGGACCGACCACGAGGTCGAGACCGCCGAACTCCGCGGCATCCGGCGACTCGTCGAGGTAATCGGCACCGAACGCGTCCTCGACGCGCTCTCTGACGAGGTGCTCGCGGACTACCTCGACGGACGCGAACTCGGAGGTGTCGAGCAGTGAGCGGAACGACGCCGACAGAACAGTCCTCGGGGTCGGTGCTGAACCGGCTGTTCGGCTGGATCGACGGCTCGCTCGTGTCGCTTTGTCTCGCCAGCCTCGTGGTGGTCGTGGTCGGCGGCCTCATACAGGTCAGCTTCGGCGCGTTCTCGATGACCATCGGCGAGGCGTGGCGCGCCGTCTTCGACCCCGCGGTCATCTTCGACCCGCAGGTCTGGCAGGTGTTCCTCCTCGGCGGCGAGCTCCCAGACCTCAGTCGGCGGACGCTCATCGTCTGGAACATCCGGCTCCCGCGGGTGTTCGTCGCCGCTCTCGTCGGCGCGAACCTCGCAATCTCGGGCGCGATTTTCCAGGCGGTCACCCGGAACGAACTGGCCAGCCCGTTCATCCTCGGCGTCTCGTCGGGGGCCGGACTGCTCATCCTCCTCACGCTCGTCGTCTTCTCGGGGCTCGCGGCGTACCTCCCGCTTCTGGCGGCGCTCGGCGGGATGTTCGCGTTCGTCCTCGTCTACCTCATCGCGTGGAAGAACGGTACCTCGCCGGTCAGACTCGTCCTCGCGGGCGTCATCGTCGGCACCGTCTTCCAGAGCCTCCAGACGGGGCTGTTCTTCTTCGTCGACGACATCGGCGTCGTCCAGTCCGCCATCGCGTGGACGACCGGGTCGCTCACCGGCACCGACTGGGAGCAAGTTCGCATGGCTCTCCCGTGGTCGATTATCGCGATCGGCCTCGCGCTCGGAAGCTCCCGACAGCTCAACGTCCTGCTTCTGGGCGAACAGACCGCCCGTTCGCTCGGGATGTCCATCGAGAAGGTCCGATTCGCCCTCTCGGGCGTCGCGGTTCTCGCGGCCGCCGCGAGCATCGCCGTCGCCGGTATCGTCGGCTTCGTCGGCCTCGTCGTCCCGCACCTCGTGCGGAACGTGGTCGGGAGCGACTACAAACGCCTTGTCGTCGGCTGTCTGTTCGCCGGCCCGGCGCTGATGGTCGCCGCCGACGTGGGCGCACGCCTTGCACTCAACCCGGTTCAGCTCCCGGTCGGCGTCGTCACGGGCCTCGTCGGCGGGCCGTACTTCCTCTACCTCATGCGCAAACAGCAGAACATTGGTGAAGTGTGATGTCGAAACCGCAATCAAGAGACCCCCAACAGATGGCACAACACGGTGAAGCAGACGCGACCGCGGACGAACACACAGGCGTCGAAGACGGCTCGGCACGCGAGAGCGCGCTCACCGGCGACGCGCTCGAACTCTCGTATCCGACGAGCGAGGAGCCGGTTGTCGAGTGCGAGCGAATCGACATCCCGCGCGGCGAAATCACGGCGCTCGTCGGGCCGAACGGCTCCGGCAAGAGCACGCTCCTGAAATCGCTCGCCAAACAGCTCTCGCCCGACACCGGAAACGTCTATCTCGACGGGAAATCCATCACCGAGTACGACGACAAGGCGTTCGCGCGCGAACTGGGACTGCTCTCCCAGCAGCACGACTCGCCCACGTCGCTCACCGTCGAGGACCTCGTCTACCACGGCCGGTACCCCCACCGGAGCTTCTTCGAGCAGGTCAACGAGGACGACCACGAGGCGGTCGAGCGCGCTATCGACCTCGCCGGTGTCGAACACATCCGCGACAAGCAGATCGGCAACCTCTCCGGCGGCCAGAGTCAACTCGCGTGGATTGCGATGGTGCTTGCACAGGATACCGACGTGCTCCTCCTCGACGAACCGACGACGTACCTCGACTTGCACCACCAGCTCCGCGTGCTGGAGACGGTCCGCCAACTCAACGAGGAACGCGGCGTGACGGTCGCGGTCGTCCTCCACGACATCGCGCAGGCGGCGCGGTTCGCCGACTACCTCGTCGCCATGCAGGACGGCGAACTGTACGACTGGGGCCCGCCGCGCGAGGTCGTCACCGAGGAACTCCTCGCCGACGTGTTCCGCGTCGAGGCCGCGGTCAACTACACGCCCGACCCCGAAATCGTCCCGAAGCACTCGCTGTAGCGCGACTCGACGCTCCTTCTTGACGCTCAGTTCTGTTCTCTCGGGTCGTCACAACTGCGCCGACCGGCCGCGACCGCCCGCAAGCGCCTACTGGACGGCGACGATTTCGATGTCGAAGACGAGCGTCTTCCCCGCGAGTTCGTGGTTGAAGTCGACTTCGACCTCGTCGTCGCGGACGGCGGTAACGTCGCCGTGGAGGCCGTTTTCGGCGTGGACGTGCAGGCCGACCTCGGGCTCTTCGCCGACCATCCCCTCGAACGTCTCGGGGTCGTAGGTCCGAATCCGGTCGGGGTCGAACTCGCCGTAGGCGTCCGCCGGTGAGACGGTCACGGTGGCCTCCTCACCCGCCGACATCCCGACGACGGCCTCGTCGAGCCCCGGAATTATCTGCCCCGCGCCGACGACGAACGTCTGGGGGGCGTAGTCGTCGCGGTCCTTCTCTTGGGCCTCGTACAGGCCGTGTTCGACTGCGACCTCGTACCGCGAGGTGTTGAAGACGGTCCCATCTTCGAAGCGTCCGACGTACGCGAGCGCGACTCGGTCTCCCGACTCGATTGCCATAGCGGGGGTCGGCGGAGGACGCGCATAAAAGTCGTCATCGAGGCATCCCGCCGGGAAATCACCGCGGGTCAGGCTGGTGTCCGAAGCGACGGGGGGCTGTTGCTGTCGGCCGTCGTCGTCCCCGATTCCGTCCCGTTTTCGACGCCCTCGACCCACGCTGGTGGTATTGCGGTCGTCTCGCCGACGCGGCCGTAGGTCCACTCGAAGCGCACCCAGTAGAATCCCTCATCCGAGATGAGCGCGTAGGTCGCCGTCGCGTCGGCGACGAACCCCCGCTCGTCCACGTGGGCGACGAACTGGTAGTCCTGGACCGGTTCGACGCCGCCGATGGCCGGGCGTTGGCTCCCCTCGATTCGGTAGTACGTGACGTTCCCGTCGGTCACTTTTCCGGTCACGTTCGACGCCCGCGTGTCGAGATACTGGCGGACGAGTCCACGGTTTAACCCACGCGGCTCGAACTGCACCGGCGGCGCGGTGGCGTTGCCGGCGACTCTCCGGGTCCGCTCGACCCCGTCTTCGGTCTCGGCGACGTACCACGCGTCGCCGTCGTAGTAGACTGTTCTCAGTCGGGTCTGCTCGCGCCCTGATTCGACGGTCTCAGTGATGACGTACCGGTCGCCGGCGACGGCGATATCGGTGTCGTACTGGGTCCGCGTCGAGTTCGGGTCCGCGCCCTCGGGTCGGTAGATATCGACCCACAGCGTGTAGGACTCCTCGGCCAGTACGCGCTCGTGGGCGGCGCTGAGCGCGGTCAGGTTCTCGATCCCGTCTGGCCCGACGCCCGGGACGTGCTCCAATTCGCCGGGTTCGACGGGGTCGACCGGTCCGGAGCGCTGGCCGTCCCCGAGGCTCGGCGCGCCGGTGTTCTGTGTTTCCGACTCGGAGGCGCTCTCGGTCGTCGCGGTTTCCGACGGTTCCTCCGCCGCCACGTCGCCGCGTTCGGGTGTGGCCGTCGGTGCCCCCGACTCCCCGGGACTGCCCGTCCCGACGCCGGCGGACTGCATCGCCCCGTCGAGCGGCGACGACACGAGGTCGAGCG
>NZ_JAMYJY010000091.1:0-15367 GCF_024136985.1 Haloferax sp. AB510 | reverse complement strand
CGTCAGTGGTTGGTTCGTCAGTGGTTGGTTCGTCAGTGGTTGGTTCGTCAGTGGTTGGTTCGTCAGTGGTCGGCTCCTCACCGACAGTCACGACCGCGTCGTCGGTGACTGGCGTGCCGTCCATCGTGTACGGACCGTCCTCGGTCCCGTTAGACGTGAGGAAGTCGAGCGTCCGGTTATCGTTGGTGTCGAGGTGCGCCTGTGCAGTCAGCGTCGCACTCTCGTTGAGCGGTTCGAGGAGCGGCACGGAGACGTTCTCCTGCTCGCCGGGTTCGAGGTAGTCGGTCGCGCCGATGACGGAACCGTTCTCGTCGATTACGGCGATGTAGCCACCCTCAGAGAGGTTCGCGTTCGCGACGGTCACGCTACTTCCATCAGACTCCTGGTCGTCGAATTGGAGCGATGCAATCGGTTCTTCCGGCGTCGGCTCCTCACCGACGGTCACTTCAGCGTCGTCGGTGACGGGTGTGCCGTTGACCGTGTACGGGCCGTCCTCGGTCCCGTTGGATGTGAGGAAGTCGAGCGTCTGGTTGTCGTTGGTGTCGAGGTGCGCCTGCGCGGTCAGGGTGGCGCTCTCGTTGAGCGATTCGAGGAGCGGCACGGTGACGTTCTCCTGTTCGCCGGGTTCGAGGTAGTCGGTCGCGCCGATGACCGACCCGTTCTCGTCGAGGATAGCGATGTAGCCACCCTCAGAGAGGTTCGCGCTCGCGACGGTCACGTTGCTGCCGTCGGACTCCTGGTCGTCGAACTGGAGCGTCGCGGTCGGCTCCTCGGGTTCGGGCTGTTCGCCCACGGTGAGCGTCGTCAGCTCGCCGAAGTCGCGCGTCTCGACGCCGTGGATGTACGTGCCGTCTTCGAGGCCCGTCGTGTTGACCTCGAACGCGATGGTCTCGGTCTCGTTCGGGTTCAGCGCCCACCCGGTGCGGACGACCACGTCGCCTTCGAGTCGGAACTCGACGCACTGAATCATCGGCACATCGTTCGGGTTCGTGATGTCCGCCGACACTGTTACCGTCTCACCGGCTTCGACGCCGGCCGGCGCGGAGAGGTTGCTCACCCCGAACGACTCGTAGGTTCCGTTGCTCGGATACGTGCAGTACTGCGCCTGCATCTGCGTCTGTGTCTGTTGCTGTACCTGTGCCTGCCGTGTGTCGACCGCCGGCGTGTTCGGCTGGGCGACCGACTGCACGCCGTCGGACGCCGCCAGTCCAGTCCCCGTCGCCGCCGCCGCGACGAGGGCGACGACGACGAGAACGCCGGCGATACGTGTTCGTGTATTCATGTGTCTGCGGTGACAGTCTACCAATGCCGTGGGCAAAAGCTGACGAGATAGTTTCAATAGTTTCGCGTGGAGGCTGTCAACTTACCTGATGGTATAGACGGTTAGTCTGTCTCTGATTTCGATACTGGGGGCTTGTTGACCAGTTTTTCCGCAACAGTTCACGAAACACGATGTTTCACGCGAGACGCTACGCTTTAACTGTCAGAAAAGCGAGTTCGTCGCCGAAGCTAACGGGGTAGTTTCTCGTTTATTCGAAGTTCTTGACAGTTTGAGTGACGCGGTCGGCTGAGCGTTTCGAAAGCGAGACGGTGTCGAATCGCTGGCTGTCTCGCAGGGGACTGAGTGCCGGCGTGGTCGACTTCCCACCCCGGTACCGATTCCCCCACGACGTTGAGGAGTACAAACCACTTCCCCGATTGTCGTTACATCCAGGTTCTAATCTGGGGGATCACATTCATAATATCCAAAACTTCTTGTACTCGTGTCGTATTTGGACGTGTATGAGCGAATCCAACGAGAATTCGCGGATCGCACCGTACACGGAGTACTCGCGCACCCGTTCGCGGTGCCCTCGATGCGGGACGTCCGTCCCGAAGGAGGCGGTCGCCGACGCGCTGTGTGCGAGTTGCAAGACGGACGTATCCATCTGATGAGTACGGCCGCACCCCACAGTTCCGACGAGTTGGCCGACGCGCCGGTGTTCGACCTCGAATGCATCTATGACGACCCGGAGAACCCGACCGAACTGACGGTCTTCTCTCCGAAGTCAGAGGAGTTGACGACGTCGTGGATTACGGTCGACCGCGGGAGCGCCGTCTCGCTCGACGACATCGCGTAGGTGCTCAGCGGGCGGGTTTCTGTTTTTGATGTTCGACTGCTCGTGCCCGGTTTAGTGCCGTGGACGCCTTGCTGTCGCTCGTCGGTGGTGTCGAAGAGAAGTGGGTTGGGACGGATTCGAACCTCGGTCGCTCACTCCGTTCGCTCCCTGCTTCGAATCCGCCGTGACAATTTTCGATTCCACGGACTCCTCGCTGTCGCTCGTCGTTGCGAGGAATCAGAAAATGGGTTGGGGCGGATTCGAACCGCCGGCCTGCTCCGTGTGAAGGAGCCGTCATAACCTGGCTAGACCACCAACCCGGCTACGATTTCGATTTCCCGCGCCGCCAATTAAGACTTACGTTGTGCCCCGATTCGGGGGCACAAACGAGCCTACTCGGGTCGCCGCACGCGACTGCGAACCCGCCCGGCGGCCCGGCGACTCCGCGTCGCCGCCCGGCGCGCGCCGTACTCGACGCGCTCCCGCCGCGTCTGCGGCTCGGGTTCCGCTTCGTCTTCTATCTCTCGCCCGAGCGCCGCCATGAGGCGGCGACGGAGGGGTGCCGTCTCCTCGTCGAGCCCGGCGTACAGGTGCTCGAATCCCCGTCGGAAGTAGTACCGCGCGTCGGTGAAGTGTCGGTTCATACCTCCGGATAGTCCCGGCGACGAGAAAACGGTTATGTCACGCGGTACCGAGAGTCATACCTCTGAGAAAGAGCGATACACTTTAGTGATTCTTAGGCCTACCTAAAACTGGGAACGCAGGCCACGCTTCGTGGTCGGTCCCAGTTAGCGTCTGGCCCCCTCCGGGACGGCGATACCGTGGGCACGATTCGTCCGTCCTGGTCCCATTATCCTCGCGAGCGACCGCGACGACCGCCGACACCGGCGGGTGCAGCGGGCGCTCTGACTCAGTACGTCGGCGACTCCTCGGGCACGCCGTCGCGCTTGTTGACCAGTCGCGCGAAGACGAACAGCGCGTCGGAGAGGCGGTTGAGGTACGCGACGACTTCCTCGTTGACCGGTTCTTCGGCCGCGAGCGAGACGACGCGGCGCTCGGCCCGCCGCGACACCGCGCGGGCGTGGTGGAGTTTCGCCCCAGTTTCGCTCCCGCCGGGGAGGATAAACGACGTGAGCGGGTCGAGTTCTTCGTCGGCCTCGTCTATCCACGCTTCGAGTTCGTCGACGTGGTCGGCGGCTATCTGCGGGTCGTCCTCGTCGGGGCCGGGGTTCGCGAGGTCGGCCTGCACGATGTGGAGGTGGTTCTGGACGGCTTCCAGCACGTCGTCCACGTCGTCGTGGCCGGTCGGGCGGACCGTTCCGACGAGGGCGTTCACCTCGTCGACCGTCCCGTAGGCCTCGATGCGGTGGCTCGTCTTCGACACGCGGGTCATGTCTCGCAGGTCGGTCATTCCCTCGTCGCCGCGGCCGGTGTATATCTTCATGCCAGCGTCTGGTCGACGTACCGGAGAATGTTCTCGCTCTCGGACATTGCCACGCCGCGGTCGCCGTCAACGAGAACGGGAACACCGCGCTGGCCGCTCACGCGCTTGACCTCGTTTCGGTCCGAGTGGAGCGCGTCGACCCACTGCGTCTCGTAGTCGACGCCCGCCTCAGAGAGCGCGTCGTGGACCTTCTCGCAGTACGGACAGCCGTCGAGCGCGTAGAGTTCGATTCCCATGTCCCGCCGTTGGGCGCGCCGACCCAAAGAGATTTGCACGCCGGTGGGTCCGGTTCCCGCGGTACGGTCGCCCCGTCGTCGACGCTCTGAGACCTACTGCGGCTCATCACTCGCCAGTTTTAGATGCGTCAAAATTCAACCTTAGAGCAACAAATCTATATGGTGGCCTGTATCTACTTCACATAGTGATGAACACTAACGAAGATTCGTCCGACCCCAAACTCTCTCGGCGGTCGGTCGTTGCGGCCGGTTCAGGTCTCTTGACGGCCGGCCTCGCCGGCTGTCTCGGCGGTGGCGGCGGAGCGGGAAGCGAAAGTGATGGCTCGAACACCGGTTCGAACGACGCCTCCGGCGGGTCCGAGTCGGAAGACGAGTACGTCGTCGTCGCGTCGTTCTTCAGTTTCTACGACTTCGCGCGCAAGGTCGCGGCCGACACCCCGGTGACGCTGAAGAACCTCATCCCGACCGGGCTTCACGGTCACGGCTGGGAGCCGGACGCGAGCGTCACGCGCGACATCATCGAAGCCGACGCGTTCGTCCACGTCGGGAAGGACTTCCAGCCGTGGGCCGACCGCGCCATCCAGACGCTGAAGGACGACGACGTGGACACCCAACTCATCAACGTCCGCGAGGGCGTCGAACTCGTGGAACTCGCCGCGAGTCTCGACCGCGACGAGGAGGGCGTCGGCGAGGGCCGCGGGAAAGACCCCCACTTCTGGCTCGACCCCCAACGCGCCAAGACCGCCGTGGACAACATCACGGAGGGGTTGATCGAACTCGCCCCCGAGCACGAGGAGACGTTCCGCGACAACGCCGACGCGTACAAAGCCGACGTGCTCGACCGCATCGACCGCGACTACCAGGACATCTTCGACCGGGCGTCGCGCAAGGTCGTCCAGTTGGCGGCCCACAACGCCTTCCAGTACATCGGCGTCCGCTACGGCGTCGAGATGCGCCCGCTCGTCGTCAACCTCGCCGCCAGCGGCGACGTGAAGCCCTCGGACATCACCGAGGCGAAGCGCGTCATCGAGGACAACGACATCAAGTACATCGGCGCGGGCGTCTTCGAGACGCGCCGCCCCGCGAAACAGCTCATCGCCGAGACGCCCGTCGAGGCGTACTTCCCCGTCACCCCGTACGCGGGCGTCCGTGAGGACTGGGTGGAAAACGACTGGGGCTACGAGGAAATCGCCTACAACATCAACATGCCCACGTTCGAAGTCGTCCTCGGCAACAAGTCGCCCGAGGAGGTCGGCCACGACGGCTGGGCGGACGAGTGGAGGAACTTCGAATGAGCGCCCTCCGGAACGGAGAGTCCGCGGAGTCCGCTGAGTCCGCCGACACCGGTGTCGCCGACGACGCCACCGACGACGGCCGCGGCTCGTCCGGCCCGCTCGTTGAACTCACCGACATCGAGTTCGGCTACACCGCGACGCCCGTCGTGGAGGACATCTCGCTCCGCATCGACCCCGGCGAGTACGTCGCCATCGTCGGACCGAACGGGTCGGGCAAGTCCACGTTGATGAAGCTCATCCTCGGCCTGCTCCGGCCCGACGAGGGGTCCGCGCGGCTGTTCGGCGAGCCCTCGAACGCTTTCGACGACGGCGCGCGCATCGGCTACGTCGCCCAGCACGCGAGCGCCTCCAAGGAGATGCCCATCACGGTCCGCGAAGTGGTGAAGATGGGTCGGTTCCCCCACGTCGGCTTCGGTCGGCTCTCCGCCGAGGACCACCGCATCGTCGACGAGGCGCTCGCCACGGTCGGCATGACCGACTTCGCCAACCGCCGGGTGACGAAGCTCTCTGGCGGCCAGCGCCAGCGCGCCTTCATCGCCCGCGCGCTCGCCGGCGAGGCCGACCTGCTCGTCTTGGACGAACCGACCGTCGGCGTCGACGCCGAGTCGGTCGACGCCTTCTACGACCTGCTCGAAGCGCTCAACGAGGAGGGCATCACGATTCTCATCATCGAACACGACCTCGGCGCGGTCACCAACCACGCCCGGCGCGTCGTCTGTCTCAACCGTGAGGTCTACTTCGACGGCCCGACCGACGAGTTCGCCGAGAGCGACGCGCTCGCGCGGGCCTTCGGCACAGCGGCCTCCTTCACGGGCGGTTCGGGCGGTGGTCGCGCGTGATGCCCGTCGAACTGTTCGCCGTGTTGCAGGCGGGCCCGTTAGACGCCGTCCTCGCGCCGTTCTACTGGTTCCTCGCGCTATGGTCCGATCTGCTGTTCGTTGTGGGCGACGCGACCGGCCTCGGCTTCCTCGACTACCGGTTCATGCACCGCGCTATCCTCGTCGGTCTCTGTATCGGCGTGATGGCCCCCCTCATCGGGACGTTCCTCGTCCACCGTCAACTCGCGCTCATCGGCGACGCGCTCGCCCACACCGCCTTCGCCGGGGTCGCCGTCGGCCTCTTTCTCAACGGCGTGTTCAGCCTCGGCGTCTCGCCGTACCTGACCGCCGTCGTCGTCGCCGTCATCGCGGCGCTCCTCATCGAACTCATCTCTGAGGCGACCGACGCCTACAACGACGTGTCGATGGCAATCGTGCTCTCGACCGGGTTCGCGCTGGGGACCGTCCTCATCAGCCTCAACGCGGGCGGCCTCGCGGTCGGCATCAACCAGTACCTCTTCGGCAATCTCTCGACCGTCTCGGCGGAGAACGCCGCCATCCTGCTCGTGCTGTTCGCCGTCATCGTCGGCACCGTCGCGCTCACGCGCAACCAACTGCTCTACGTGACGTTCGACGAGACGGCCGCCGCCGTCTCGGGCATCTCGGTCACGTGGTACAATCGCGTGATGGTCATGCTGACCGCGCTCGTCGTCGTCGGCGCGATGCAGATTATGGGCGTCATCCTCGTCGCCGCCATGCTCGTCGTCCCCGTCGCCGGCGCGGCGCAGGTCTCCCGAAGCTTCTCGGAGTCGCTTCTCGTCTCCGTCGTCCTCGCCGAACTCGCCGTGCTCCTCGGCATCGGCGCGTCCTACTACGGCGAGGCGACCGCGGGCGGCGTCATCGTCCTCTTCGCGGTCGGTATCTACGTCGTCGCCGTCGCCATCGGCAAGATACAGGCGCGCGCCGGCGACGATGCGACGCCCGAACTGGGGAGTATCGAGTCTTCCGACCTGTAACGTCGCTTGCGCTTTTCGCCTTGTCCGTCAGCTCGGCGGTTTCGAGGTCGCTCATGGTTCGTACCGGTCGAGTCGCCCGACCGCGTCCCGGAACGCGTACCAGCCCACGACGAGTCCGAGGAGTGCCGTCGCGGCGACGGCGACCGTCATGGCCGTCGAGAGAGACATCGAACCGATCTCGATGGCGGCGGTCGCGCCGATAGCCGGCATCCCGATGAGCGCGACGACCACGGAGAACGCCGAAAGCGCGCCGAGCGGGGGGATCCCGACGCCTCGCGAACCGGTCGCCGCGTCAGTCGGCGAAAGCCGAAGCCCAGCCGCGAGCGACACGACGGGCGCTGTCGCACCCAGTATCGAACCGACGAGCGCCGCACCGACACAGGCCGCCGGGGCAGCGCCAATCGAGAGCGCGGTTCCGAGCCCGGCCACCGCGGACAGCGCGGTCCCCGGAATGGCCGCCGAAAGCGCGTAGCCCGTCACGACTCGTTCGCGCCCGTGGGGTGCCGTGAGCGTGAGCGGGAGCGCAGTGCCTTCGGTGCCGAGCGGGTCGAGCGTCACTCCCGCGCCCGTCGCGAGCGCGACGTACGTCGCGACGACCGCCGGAAGTGCGGTCGGGAGCGTCTCGACGATCACGAGTCCCACCCCCGCGGTGGCTCCGACGACGATTCCGCTGAACAGTAGTGCGCGCGGTTCGCGCCACAGGCGGAGCCACACGACGCGGGCGACGGCGGCCGTCGGCCGCGAGGCGACGCGGGCGACGAGGCGGCCGCCGGCGACCCGCAACCGGGTTACGATTGCCGGGTCGCCCCGCGTTCCCCCTCCCGTTCCAGCGTCCGCCCGCTGGTAGTCAGTTATCCGGCGGGCCGTCGTGATTCCGAGCCACCACGCGACCGGCGTCCCGAGGAGGGCGGCCACGGCACGGCCGTCCGAGGCACCGACGTCCGCGCCGACAAGCGCGAGGTCGGCGTACCAACCGACTGGGAGCCCGCTCAGGAGCGCGAAGGACGACCGGGTTCGAACGAACGCGAAGCCCATAACCGAGACCAAGAGCGCGCCGAAGAGGAGCCGGTGCCGTCGTACTCGCGGATAGTGACGGAACACCGCTCGGACTCCCAGCGCGACCGGGAACGTCACCGCGACGGCCGTCGCGACCAGCGCCGCGACGGCGACGAACGTAGTCACGGCCGTCGTCGGTGATGCCGCCCCGACGGCGAACGCGACGCCACCAGCGACGCCCACGACACCGACGAGCCGGCCGGCGAACGCGAGCTGGTCGAGGAGCTCCGCGGTGAAAAACGCCGTCGGGGAGAGCGCGAGGCGCCGGTGGTCCGTCCGTTCGTCGTCCTCTCGTTGGGCCGTTCTCACGAGCACACCGTAACAGGTCGCGACTGCCAACAGTCCCGACAGCCCGCGCGCGGTGCCGAGCGCGTCAACCCCTCTCCCATCCGCAACGGCGACGCCGGCGGCGTAGGCACCCGGGTCGCTCCAGACCGCCTCGTAGCCGGAGATCGGGAGTCGACCGACGACCGCGAGGAGTGCGAACGAGACGGCGGCGAGAGAGAGCACAGACACCATCGGGCGGTCGCGCGCTCGTCTGACCCCGCGGAGGGCGCGGACACGAACGACGTGTCCGACCTGTCGAGCCATCGTCTCCATCGGTCACTCGCTCCGGCCCTCGGTCATCTCTAGGAAGGCGGCTTCGAGCCCTTCCGACTCCCCGTCCCGCTGCGCTTTGCGTTTCACCGCGTCTAGCGGCCCCTCGGTGACGAGCCGCCCGTCCTGAATGACGCCGACGCGGTCCGCGAGCGCCTCGACGACGGTGAGCAGGTGCGATGAGAGGAACACGGTGGTCTCGTCGTCGGCCAGGTCTTCGATGACGCGGCGCATCGTCCGCGCCGACCGCGGGTCCAGTCCGGACGTCGGCTCGTCGAGAAACACAACCTCGGGGTCGTGCAAGAGTATCTGAATGAGCCCGACGCGCTTTCGCATCCCGCGGGAGTACTCTCCGAGGCGGCGGTCGGCGTCGTCGGACAGGTCGAACCGGTCGAGAAGCGCCGAAACCCGTTCGCGAATCGTCTCGGCGGGCAGGTCACGGATGCCGCCGGCGTACCGCAACTGCTCGCGCGCGGTGAGTTCGTCGTACAGCGGCGGAACGTCCGGCAGAAATCCGATTCGACTCGTCACCGACGCCCTGTCTTCGATGGACGCCCCGGCGACGCGCGCGCTGCCGCTCGTCGGCGCCGTCAGCGTCGTGAGCATGCGCATCGTCGTCGTCTTCCCCGCACCGTTCGGACCGAGGAATCCGTAGACGCTCCCCGACTCCACTCGGAGAGAGAGCCCTGTGACTGCGACGGTGTCGCCGTACTCCTTCCGGAGCGACTCGGTCTCGATTGCTAGCGGCACATCATGTCCACCGAGTGTCACGATATTCAACCTGTCTCCTCGCCCGCGCTCAGTCCGACTGGCTCCCTTGGACGTTCCCGGTCGGGTCCCACAGGAGGTCGACCGCTCCCCCAACACCGAGAAGAACCAACAGTACCGGGAGGTCCGTCGGCGCGCCGACCGCGTAGGCGGCGACGCCGACGACGCCGAGCGGGACCGCGGCGAGACGCTCGACGTTCGGAACCCGGTGGAACAACAGCCCCGTCACCGCGTACCCCGTCAGCGAGGCGAGAAGCAGCGCTTGCACGGGGTCGTGACCGCCGACGGTGGCCCGGGCAGTCAGGCCGCCCAGGACGACGGAGAGGAGAAGAAACAACAGGACGCGGGGGTGCTCTGTAATTTTGGAGGACACGGTCGTGGACTGTGGCCGCCAAGAAGATAACAGTTTGACATTCGCGTCGGAGGAGACCGGCCGCGGTTTCGACGCTCGACTCGGGGCTGGCGTGGCAAACGGCGAGGGACGACGTGGGACGACAAGGAACGCGGCCGACGCTCGCGGACTGACGAGTTTTGACGGCGGAAGCAGATTTCATATCGCGCTATTCAGTTTATTGCCCCCGGCACAGCGTCCGCGAACCAATATCTTCAACAACGACTACCACGGATTCGACCCCATGAGCGACCTCGAAATCCAGCGCGAATGCCCGGCCTGCGGCAACGACACGTTCTACCTCGCCGCCAGCATGGAGATTCACCTCGGAAAGAAGACGAAGTGGCACTGCACGGAGTGCGACTACGGCTACATCCACATCACGGACGACATCGAGACGTACGCGAAGGCCGAAGCGTAACCGCGAAAAGGGGTTTTCTCGTTATTCGTCGTCGCCGAGCGCCTGCCACGAGAGCCGCGGGTTCCGCGCGGCGGACACCTGGTCGATGCGGCGGGCGCTGGTCTTCGTGGGCGCGGTTTCGAGCGCCTCGTCGGAGTCGGCGTACGCCGCGTTGAAGGCGTGTGCGAGGTCGTCGAGCGACGCCTTATCCTCGACTTCCGTCGGCTCCGTGAGCATCGCCTGCGAGACGAGTTCGGGCCACTTCGTCGTCGGCGGGTGGACGCCGTAGTCGAGCATGCGCTTCGCCACGTCGGCGGCGTCGCGGTCGCCCGAGGTCGCCGCGAACTCGTGGTGGAACGGCCCGTAGGGCACTTCGAGGTCGATCTGCGAGGCGAGGTAGTTGGCGTTGAGGACGGCCTTGGCGCTGGCGTCCGCGAGGCCCGCGTCGCCGAGGCGGGCGATGTAGGCGTACGCCTTCACGAGGACGAGCCAGTTGCCGGCGAAGCCGTGGACCTTGCCGATAGACGACTCGGGTTCGTACTGCTCGTAGCCCGCGGCCGTCTCGCGGACCATCGGACTCGGGAGGAACTCTGCGAGTTCCTCGACCACGCCGACCGGGCCGGCACCGGGGCCGCCGCCGCCGTGGGGCGTGGCGAACGTCTTGTGGACGTTGTAGTGCATGATGTCGAAGCCCATGTCGCCGGGGCGGGCGCGACCGAGCAGCGCGTTGAGGTTCGCGCCGTCGTAGTACAGCAGGCCGCCCGCGTCGTGGACCATCTCGGCGATGTCGACGATGTCGCGCTCGAACAGCCCCAGCGTGTTTGGGTTCGTGAGCATGAGCGCGGCCGTTTCCTCGGAGATGGCGGCGTCGAGCGCCTCCATGTCTACGCGGCCGTCGTCGTCGGATGGGAGTTCGACCACGTCGTAGCCGGCCATCGCAGCCGACGCGAAGTTCGTCCCGTGGGCCGACGAGGGGATGATAATCTCCGAGCGGTCGTCGCCGCGCGACTCGTGGTACGCCTTGGCGACGAGGATACCCGTGAACTCGCCCGCGGCACCCGCCGGGGGTTGGAGCGTCACGGCGTCCATCCCGCCGATGTCGGCGAGGTACTCCTGCAGGCCGTGCAGGAGGCCGAGCGTCCCTTGAATCGTCCGGTCGGAGCGGTCGGGGTGAACCCCGGCGTTGGGGTCCGCCGCCACGTCCTCCGTGAACGAGGGGTTGTACTTCATCGTACACGACCCCAGCGGGTACGGTCCGAGTTCGACGCTGTAGTTCATCTGCGACAGGCGCGTGTAGTGGCGCGCCAGTTGGGGCTCCGACAGCGCCGGGAGCGTCAGTTCGTCGCGGGTCAGGTCATCGGGGAGGACACCCTCGGAATCGACCTCGACGGTGGTGCTGTCCTTTTCGGACAGGAGCGGTTCGTACTCGTCGTCGCGGCTGAATCGGGCTTGGTCGAAGTTCATCAGATGACCTCCTCGAAGGCCGCGACCAGTCCGTCCGCGGCGTCGGCGTTCGCGTCGGTGATACAGACCTGCAGGTGGTGGTCGTCGAGGGCGTGGACCGCGAAGCCGCGGCCCGCGAGGTCGTTCGTGATGGCGGGTGCGGGCTGGTCCGTCCGGACGACGAACTCGCGGAAGTGGTGGCGGTCGTAGAGCGGCGCTTTGACGCCCGAAAGCTCGTCCAGCCGGGCGGCGAGGTCGCGCGCGTCGGTGACCGCCCGCTCGGCGAGGCCGACGAGGCGGTCGGGGCCGAGCCACGCCATGTGCATGGCGGTGCGGAGCGCGACCCACGCCTGATTCGTACAGATGTTCGAGGTCGCGCGCTCCTTGCGGATGTGCTGTTCGCGGGTCTGGAGCGTCAGCGTGAACGCCCGCATGTCCGCGCTGTCCTCGGAGACGCCGACGAGGCGGCCGGGGACCTGCCGGAGGTACTCCTCGCGGGTGGCGAAGATGCCGAGGCCCATGCCGTAGGCCGTGCCGAGGCCGAGCGCGCCGGCTTCGCCGACGACCACGTCGGCACCGACGCTCGCGGGCTCTTCGAGGAGCGCGAGCGCCACGAGGTCGCTTCCGAGACAGAACAGCGCGTCGTTGTCGTGTGCGAGGTCGCCGATATCGGCGAGTCGCTCCTCGATGACGCCGCGAACCGTCGGGGTCTCGGCGTAGACCATCACGGTCTCGTCGTCGACGAGGTCCGCGAGGACCTCGACATCGACCGCGCCGTCGTTCATCGGGTACTCGCCTATCTCCATCTCTGCGCCGTCGAGGTAGTTCTCGAGGACGCCGAGGCGACCCTCGTGGAGGTGCTCGGGGACGAGCACGCGGTGGCCGCTCGCGCCGCGACGGAGGCGGTTCGCGAGGAGCGCGGCCTCGGCGAGCGCCGTCGCGGCGTCGTACATCGAGCAGTTGGCAACCGGGAGCCCGGTCAGTTCGACCAGCATCGACTGGTACTCGAACAGCACCTGCAGGAAGCCCTGTGCGATTTCGGGCTGGTACTGCGTGTACGAGGTGAGGAACTCCGAGCGTCGCGAGAGGTCGTCGACCAGCGCCGGCACGTAGTGGGCGTGGTGGCCGCGACCGAGGAACTCCGTCAGCTCCTCGTTGCGCGAAAACAGGTCGGCCATGACGTTCCTGAGCTCCTGTTCGTCGGTACCGGAGACGCCGAACTCGCCGTCGAAGCGGACCTCCTCGGGGATGTCGAAGAGGTCTTCGGCGCTGTCGGCGCCGACGGCGTCCAGCATCGCTTCCTCGTCGGCGTCGGTGTGTGGGGCGTACGGGCTTCCGGCCCGCCGTCCGTTTCCAGCCGTCATCTCACTCCGTCTGCTCGCGGTACTCCTCGGGGGAGAGGAGGTCGTCGAACTCGCTTTCGTCGGCCGGTTCGAGTTCGAGCATCCAGCCATCGCCGTAGGGGTCGTCGTTGAGGAGTTCCGGGGCGTCGAACAGCTCCTCGTTGACGGCCGTGACCGTGCCCGAGATGGGGGCGTAGAGATCCGAGACGGCCTTGATGCTCTCGACCACGCCGAACTCCTCGCCGGCGGCGAGTTCGTCGCCCTCGGCGGGAAGTTCGACGAAGACGACGTCGCCCAGTTCGTCCTGTGCGAAGTCGGAGATGCCGATACGGACGGCGTCGCCCTCGGTGGTGGTCCATTCGTGCGATTCCAGGTACTTCCGGTCGTCAGGGATTTCGAACATTGTCAGTTGATGAAGGGAGGTGTCACGATTACTGCACGCTTCTCGCGGCCGCGGACGAGAATCGAGATTTCGGTCTCGTCGTCGGCGTACTCGACGGGGACGTAGCCGAGACCGATGGGCTCCGACAGCGTCGGGCTCATCGTCCCACTCGTCACGACGCCGATGACCTCGCCGTCCGGGGTTGCGATGTCGTAGCCGTGTCGGGGAACGCCGCGGTCGAGGAGTGCGAAGCCGACGAAGGTCTCGTCGACGCCGGCCTCGTGCTGTCGTTCGAGGGCGTCGCGGCCCACGAACTCGGTGTCGAGTTTGACGACGAAGCCGATTCCGGCCTCGTAGGGGGTCCGGGGCTCCGTCTCGGGGTCGAAGTCCTGTCCCGAGAGCAGGTAGCCCATCTCCAGTCGGAGCGTGTCGCGGGAGCCGAGTCCGCAGGGAGTCGCGTCGAGCGCCGACCAGACGGTCTCGGCGTCGTCCCACGGACAGAGGACCTCGAAGCCGTCCTCGCCGGTGTAGCCCGTCCGGGCCACCCAACACTCGACGCCCGCCACGTCGGCGAACGTCGCTTGGAACTTCGAGAGGTCGCCGAGGGCCGCGTCGGGCGCGGCGTCGGTGACAGAATCGAGGGCGTCGGGGCCCTGTACCGCGAACATCGCCCAGTCCTCGGTCACGTCCTCGACGGTCGCGTCGAGGTCCCAGTCGTCGCGGAACGAGGTCCAGCGGTCGTACATCTCCTCGTCGTGGCCGGCGTTCGGGATGAAGAGATAGACCCGCTCGTCGCGGTCGGGGAGTCGGTAGACGACGGTGTCGTCGATGATGACGCCCTCGTCGTTCACGATGGCCGAGTACTGCGAGTCACCCGGTTCGAGGGCCGTCACGTCGTTCGTCGTCAGGCGCTGCATCAGCGCGGTCGCGTCCGGGCCGGACACCTCGAGTTCGCTCATGTGCGAAACGTCGAAGATGCCGACCGATTCTCGGACGGCCGCGTGTTCGGCCTTGATGGAGTCGTACTCCACAGGCATGTCCCATCCGCCGAACTCGGTGAACGTCGCCCCGGCGTCCGCGTGGACGTCGTACAACGGCGGCTTGCGAAGGCCCATACAGGCCCCTGCGAACTGCGATAAGTAATGCTTTGGTATCTGTTCGCTCGGTCTGTTCACTATCTTGCATGTATTGGGGGAAATTAGAGGGGGTAAACACCACGAACCCGCAACCAGATGGCGAAATCTGCCGTCCGGGCGCGGTCGCGGTCGCGACGACGATCGTAGTGATAAACCGGCTACTGCGATACAGAAACCCAAACCGGAGTTGCGACACGCCGCGAGGTCGCTCTCCGTGTCGTACTGGGCGGTGATAGAGAGTCAGAAAAGCGCAGACCGTCGGGATCGCCGACGTCTGTCCGGGGCGAGGCCGGTCAGTCGTCCGCGACGGCGGGCGCGTTCGGCGCCTCTGGACGCGCTTCGACCTCGGCCGCTATCTGTTCGGACGCCGGCGTCCACGTCAGTTCCTCCTCGTAGTGGAACGCGCGGTGGTCCTGCGTCGGGTCGACGACCGTCAGCGAGAGCCAGTCGTTGTCGAGCAGTTCGGTCAGTTCCGCGTGGTCGGCCAGCACGTCGGTGACGCGGTCGACCGGCGCGTGGATGACCGTCGAGAGGCGGAGCGGCTGGTGGTACGGCCTGTCGTCGGCGGCCATCAGCGACTGGAGCGGGAGTCCGGTCATCAGGTCGCCGCCGTTGCCCTGATAGACGCCGACGTTACCGACGGGGTTCTGGGTCACCTTCGACCCGCTCCCGTAGACGGCGTTGTCGACCGTCGAGAAGTAGTACTGCGCGTTTATCCACTGGGTGACGACCATCGGACCCGTCAGAATCGCTTCGAGCGCGTCGCCGTCGGGGTCCGTCGAGTGGTTATACGAGTGGAGGAACGCGCGGCCATCGAGGTCGAGGTCGCTCGTCAGTTCGCGAGGGCCGATGACGAAGCCGGCGTTGCCGGCCAGTCCCCACTCGGGGCGCGTCTCGGCCCAGTCGGCGGCGCGGCGCTCCGGCCTCGCTGACGGCCGCGGAG
>NZ_JAMYJY010000090.1:0-15446 GCF_024136985.1 Haloferax sp. AB510 | reverse complement strand
CGGTCGGCCCCGTCGCCGAACGACAATTGGATGTCCGCGTACACGCGCGGAGTGCCGCCGGCCACCGAGGCGACGAGTTCGTCGAGCGCGGCCGAAATCGGCGTGGCGAACTCCTCGCGCACGTCGTCGGCGGCGAGGCCGAACGAGAGGACGGCGGCGTGGGCGGCCGCTTGGACCGTCTCCATCGCCGCGTCGTGTTCCTCTGGCGTCGTCTCGAAGACTCGGTTGCCGGCCGCGTCGAGGTCGGCGAGGAGGGCGTCGGTGTAGGTGCCCGATTCGTCGGCGACGGCGGCGACGTTGCCGGGGGCGTTGTGCGGGGCGAAAAGCGGGTGGAGGCTGAGGCGCTCGCGGTCCGGGAGGTGGTCACGCATCGCCGCCACCGGAGGTCCCATCGCGCCGGTCACGTCGCACATCGCGGCGTCCGCGCGGTGGCGTGTCGGCGACGGCGTCGGCCGCGAGTCGCATCGGAACGGCGAGACAACCACGTCGAACCGCTCGTCGCCGTCCAGCGGGACCGCCCGGCCGCCAGCGCGTCCGCTGCGGCGACCGCGCTCTCGGGGTCCGCGTCGGCGAACGCGAGGTCGGCGTCGACGGTGCGGCCGAACCAGCGTCCCATTGCGCCCGCGCCGACGATGAGCACGTCCATCGGTACGGGTGTGGAGGTGCGGCGGGCAAAAGGGAATCGGTGGCGGCGGGTGTGGCGAGACCGGGGTCGGCTGGAGTGCTCCGAACCAGAAGTTATTTTGTTGACAGTTCAGACGCTAGTGAACGAACGACGATGCCCTCCCCCAGTTCAGACTCCAACGCCGACCGTCGGACCCGAAGACACGTTCTCGCCGGGTTCGGGTCAGCAGTCGTCGCCAGCGTCGCCGGTTGTAGCGGACGAGTGCCAGGACTCGGCCCCGAACGAGTCCATGCTGAGACAACGGTACGGGATGGAAGCGGTTTGGGGTCTCCCGAAATCCTCTGGCGGTACCCGCGACGCGAGGGCGACGAGGACGGTATCGGATACGCGGCCGTGGAAGCGAGACGGGTCGACCGCCTCGAAGGCCGCTTCCCGACGCTATCGCTCCAGTTCAACTCGACCATCGGTGGGCTCGCCGCCGACGAACCCTACGAGGGGTACCGCCCCGACTGGTTTCGCTTCCGGTTCGAACCGCCGTCGTCGTACGAGAAGGCGACCAGCTACGCGACCCGCGTCGAGCCGCCGGGACAGTGGGAGGGCTTTTCGACGTACTACGACCGCGAGAGCACCGCTAAGCGGACCGTAATCGAACTTCGCGACGTACAGATGCAGGGGACGATTATCGTCCCGGCCGTGTTCGCCCCGACGACCGAGTCGCTCCCGAAGACGCTGTACTGCCAGTTTACTGTGCAGGCGTCCCATCCCGGTATCGCCGGGAAGACGGTGCGTGCCAGCGGTGAGGGTAATCTCCCGCTGGACGGCCTCCGTGGATTCTCGGCGTCGGACTGAGATTCTCGGCGTCAGACTGAGCGACCTCCGCACGGGACTCCCGACGAGACGCCCACCTGCACCCGGCCCGCAAACCACGTTCAACCGACGCCCGGTGTACGAACCATCAAGTGGTCGATGGCCGATAAGAAACTATGGCATTCGATGATGTGGATTTTGAGGGTCGGACGGCCTTCATCACGGGAACCAGTCGCGGCATCGGGAAGGCCATCGCGCTCGACCTGGCCGACCGGGGCGTGAACGTCGTCTCGACGGGCAAGACCGTCGACGGGCGCGAGGACCTCCCCGGGACCATCGTCGAGACGACGGAGGAGATACGCGAGCGCGGCGGCAACTCCATCTGGTGTCAACTCGACGTGCGCGACGACGACTCGGTGCAGACGGCCATCGACGAGACGGTCGACGCCTTCGGCGGCATCGACTTCGTCGTCAACAACGCGGGCGCGATTCACATCGCCGGCTTCGAGGACACGCCGCCGAAGCGGTTCGACCTCCTCATGGACGTGAACGCCCGCGGGGCGTACGCGACCACGCACGCCGCGCTCCCGTACCTCCGCGAGAGCGACCACGCCCACGTCGTCACCTTCTCGCCGCCGATGCCCGCCCGCCCCGCCCCGGGAAAGGTCGCCTACGCGCTCTCGAAATACGGCATGACGTTCATCGCGCAGTCGCTCGCGGGCGAACTCGACGCCGACGACATCGGCGTGAACGCGCTGTGGCCGGTCGCGGCCATCGAGTCCGAGGCGACCCGACACTTCGGGATGGGCGCGCCCGAGGATTGGCGCACCCCGCAGATTATGTGCGACGCCGTCGCCGAGCTGTTCTCGCGCGACCCGACCGACTGTACTGGCAACGCGTTCTACGACGAGGAACTGCTGTCCGAAGCGGGCGTCGACGACCTCTCGTCGTACGCCGTCGTCGAGGGGAGCGAACCGGGGCCGATGTCGGCCCAACTGTTCGACCCGGACTACGAGCGCTGACCCCCGGTTATCGGCGCTGAGACTCGGAGGCGGATGTTTATCACGAGTGAACTCGAAACCACTCAAGATGAGTTCACACATCGTCGCAGCTAGAGAGACGTTCTTCTCGACGCGACGGTTTATCGAATCGGCAATTAGACTTATCTACTGGTGGAGAATCGCCTAGCCCATGGAGTTCCCTCGCCTCCCGACACGAGATACGAGCGGCCAGAAAGTCGTCTTGCCGGACGACTTAGAGGGTGAACAGACGCTCGTGCTCATCAGTTTCGACCGCCGCCAGCAGTCGCTGGTCGGGTCGTGGCGCGGGTACGCGAAGGAGTTGTGCGAGACGTACGGACATTTCGAGTACTACGAACTGCTCATCCTCGGCGGGCGGAGCGGGATGATGCCGCCGATGTCCGGCGGCGGGATGTCGCCGGGTGCCGCCCGGAGCCGCCCCCACGACAACGCGCTCATCGCACGGGTGAACAAGACCGCGCTCCAGCGCCGCCTCGGACTGCTCGGCGAGGGCAACATCTACGCGCTTCTCATCGAAGATGGGACCGTCGTCCGGCAGGCAGCGGGCGTACTCACGCCCGAGACGGGTGATGCGCTGGAAGACCTGCTAAAACAGTGGCGCGAGGCTAACTCCGGCTGGACCGACGCGCCCGCCGCGTGCGGTTCGACCGGCGACAACGCCCTCGACAGCTGATTTTCTCCGTCGACGCCGATTCGATTCGGCGTTCGTTCCGACTCCGCGTTCTCGTGCCGGCTACTCGACGACGAGTTCGACCGGGTACTCCGTCAGGTTCTCGTAGCCGTCCTCGGTGACGACGACGAGGTCTTCGATTCTGACGCCGCCGATTTCGGGGTCGTACAGCCCCGGCTCGATGGTGATGACGTGACCGGGTCGAAGCTCCTCGCCGCTCGGGCTCAGCGAGGGGAGTTCGTGCACGTCGAGGCCGACACCGTGGCCCGTGCTGTGGATGAAGCCAGTCTCCGCCGAGGGGTCCGCGCGGAGCGTGTTCTCGCCGGCCGCCTCGTACACGTCGCAGACGGCGTCGTGCACGTCGGCTCCGGTCGCGCCCGGTTCGACGGCGTCGAGGGCGGCCTCGAACGCCTCCTCGGTGAGGTCGAACCACTCGCGGATTTCGGGCGACGGCTCGCCTTTCACGAACGTCCGGGTCATGTCGCCGTTGTACTTCGTCTCCTTGTCGCGCGGGAAGATGTCGATGATGACGGCCTCGTCGGCCCGGAGCGGGCCGCTCCCGCGGTCGTGCGGGTCGGCGGCGTCGGCCCCGCAGGCGACGATGGTCTCGTCGAGGGCACAGCCGTGTCGCAGGAGCGTCACCTCGATTTCTTCCTTGACGCGCTCGCTCGTCAGGGGTTCGCCCTCGTAGGTGAGCGTGCCGTCGTCGGCCACGTCGGCGTCGCGGATG
The DNA here is from genome assembly GCF_024136985.1 of Haloferax sp. AB510. Taxonomy (NCBI): domain Archaea; kingdom Methanobacteriati; phylum Methanobacteriota; class Halobacteria; order Halobacteriales; family Haloferacaceae; genus Haloferax; species Haloferax sp. AB510. Next base: position 11,574 of record NZ_JAMYJY010000090.1, on the reverse strand, counting down.
AGGCCCTCGGCGGCGCGCATCGCGGCCTCGTTGGCGTCCTGTGCGGCGTGGACGTGCTCGACTTCCTCGTCGGCCTTCACCGCGCGGATGTTCGTGAGCACGTCGTCGGTCTCGGCCTCGACCACGACGCCCTCGTCGCGCAGGGCGTCGGCGGTGCCGAGCGGGAAGTCCGCGGGGACCGCGAGTGAGTCGACGTCGTGGTCGGCGAGGAACGCCGCGACCGTCTTGGCCTTCCCGACGACCGAACCGTGTTCGGCGTGCTTGTCGCGGTAGTCGTAGTCGGAGAGCCGCGAGACGGTGTCGGCGCGGCTCTCTTTCTTCGCGCGGCCGAACTCCAGCGTCGAGACGAGGAGATGGATGCCCGCGGGCGTGTAGAGCGTCACGTACGGGTCCGGCGCGTCGAACCCAGAGAGGTACAGCTGGTTGGAGTCGCTCCCGTCGGCCGAGATGAGATAGCCGTCGAACTCGTCGCCGAGGAACTCGGCCAGCGGTGAGAAATCGGGTTCCATACTCCGGGGTTCGCCCGGCCGGTAGTAAAGCTCTCGCGTCGCAGTCGGCGGGTTCCGGTATCGGCCCCGCGACGCGTCTCTTCGGGCGGGAGACGTGTCGCGAGTTCGCCGCCGGAACGCGCCGCGAGCGGCCGCAGAGATCCGCGCGACTCGGTGTCGCGTTCGCCCGGACCGCCCGTGCCGTCCATCCCGAGTGTAGTACGCTCGCCCGCGATATATGTTTGTTGGCAAACAAGAAACCGAGCGACCGCGCCGCCGTCGCCGTCCGGGAGAACGTCGCCGCGTCCGGTACCCTGATACCGGACCCTGCCGACCCCTCGCGTATGGACGCGCACGTCTCCCCGTCTCGGGTCGCCGGACGCACCCGAGCGCCGCCGTCGAAGAGTTACACCCACAGAGCCGTCCTCGCCGCGGGCTACAGCGACGAGGCGGTCGTTCGCGACGCGCTCGTCAGCGCCGACACCAAGGCGACCATGCGCGCGGTCGAGGCCTTCGGCGGGTCGGTCGACCGCGACGGCCAGACGGTCGAAGTCGCCGGCTTCGGCGGCCGCCCGGGCACGCCCGACGACGTGGTCAACTGCGAGAACTCGGGGACGACGATGCGCCTCGTCACCGGTTGTGCCGCCCTCGGCGAGGGCCTGACGGTCCTCACGGGCGACGCCTCGCTCCGGTCGCGGCCCCACGGCCCGCTTCTCGACGCCGTTTTCGACCTCGACGGCCGCGCTGAGAGCACGCGCCGGAACGGGCAGGCCCCGCTCGTCGTCGGCGACGGCATGACCGGCGGCACCGTCGAGATTCCCGGCGACGTGTCCTCGCAGTTCATCACGGCGCTCCTCATGGCCGGCGCGGTCACAGAGGAAGGCATCGACGTGGAACTAACGACCGAACTTAAGTCCTCGCCATACGTCGATATCACGCTCGAACTCCTCGCCGACTTCGGCGTGGAAGCGACCCGGACCGACGACGGCTTCTCAGTCCCCGGCGGCCAGTCGTACGCCCCCGAAGGCGGCGCGTACAGCGTCCCCGGCGACTTCTCGTCTATCTCGTATCTGCTCGCGGCCGGCGCGGTCGCGGGCGCGGAGGGCGAGGACGTTGTCATCGAGGGCGCGCGACCGTCCGCGCAGGGCGACAGCGCCATCGTCGACATCGTGCGCGACATGGGTGCGACGGTGGACTGGGACGAGGGCGCGGGCGAACTGACCGTCTCCGCGGCCGACCTCACCGGGACGACCGTGGACGTGGGCGACACGCCCGACCTGCTTCCGACCATCGCGGTCCTCGGCGCTATCGCCGACGGCGACACGGTCATCGAGAACTGCGAACACGTCCGCTTCAAGGAGACCGACCGCGTGAGCGCGATGGCGGAGGAACTCGCGAAGATGGGCGCGAACGTCACCGAACAACAGGACCGCCTCACGATTCACGGCGGCGAGACCGACCTCGTCGGCGCGGCGGTCGACGGCCGCGGCGACCACCGCATCGTCATGTCGCTGGCCGTCGCCGGCCTCGTCGCGGACGGCGAGACGACGATTGCGGGGAGCGAGCACGTCGACGTGTCGTTCCCGAACTTCTTCGAGGCGATGTCCGACCTCGGAGCCGACATGACCGAGAACTGAGGGGACTCTCGGTTCGACCCCCGGACGGAACCTTTTTCGCCCGCCCGGACGCCGACGGTGGTATGTTCGACGCCGACGCGCAGGCGCTCCGCGAGCGACAGTCGGACGGTGACTACCTTCTACCGGCCTACGGCGACTGGTGTTTCTCGCGGATTCCGGGGACCGTCGCCGACCTGCTCGGCGCGGACGCCGGGCCGCGACTCCCCGCGTCAGCGACCGAGGGCTACGACGACGTGTCGCGGGTGGTCGTCTTCCTCGTCGACGGCTTCGGCCTCGCCCAGTGGGACGGCGAGCGCGACCGGATTCCCTTCCTCCGCGAGTTCGAGCGCGCGGGTCGCGTCACGCCGCTCACCTCCGTCTTCCCCTCGGAGACGGCCGCCGCGATGAACACGTTCCACTCAGGGGCGCTCCCGGCAGCACACGGCGTCGTCGGCTGGAACGTCTACGACCCCGACGCCGACGAGATGTTCGAGGCGTTGCCCTTCCTCCGGAAGGACGGCACCGAACCGGAGCGACTCGACCGCGGCGACGTGGCCGACTGCGAGAGCGTCTATCCCGACCTCGCCGCCGCGGGCGTCGAGACGCACCACGTGACGCCGTTCCCGTCCGAAGAGACGGTCCCGCACACCTACGACCCCGAGGACCTCTCGACGTTTTCGGACGCCTTCGGGGCGGCGGCCGAGTCGGCCGCGGACCCGTCGTACGTCTTCGCGTACCTCCCGCAGACCGACGCCGTGGCGCACGCCGAGGGCGTCGACTCCGAGGCGTACCGCGAGACGGCCGTCGAGACGTTCGACCGCGTGGAAGACGCGATAGCGACGCTCGCCGAAACGACCGACGACGAAGACGCGGGCGAGACCCTCGTCTGCGTCACCGCCGACCACGGCCTCGTCGACACCGACCCCGAGCGCAACCCCGACCTCTCGGAACCGCCGTTCGACCTCGTCTCGGACCTGCGGACGCTCACGGACGGGACGCCGATTCGGTTCTCGGGAAGCCCGCGGAACGTCCACCTTCACCTGAGAGACGACCGAATCGACCCCGTCTACGACCTGCTCACGGCCGAGTTGGACGCGCGGGTGTTCCGGAGGCGCGAGGTGCTGGATCGGGGACTGTTCGGCTCCGCCCCCTCGCCGACGTTCGAGCGGCGACTCGGTGACCTCGTGGTCGTCCACCGAGACCTCGGCGTCTGGTACGGCGACGAGGAGCCGGGGAACCTCGGCTTCGTCGCCATGCACGGCGGGCTCCACCCCGACGAGATGCTGATTCCGTTCGCCACGGCGACGCTGGACTCACTCCGGTGAGTCGGGGTCGGGGTCGGGGCCGTGACCCGTCACGCCCGTCTCTCTCACGACGGCGTCGACCCACCAGAGCTTGAGGGCCATCACGCCGAGTGTGCCGAGGGCCGTGCCGACCGGTCTGCGTCGAATCGCTGAGACGAAGGCGTAGGCCGTGACCGGGATGTTGAGGACGTTGAGCACGTTCGGGTAGTCCAACCCCATCGTCCCGCGCTCGGCGGCGAGCCACTCGCGCTCGGCGAGGACGATTCGGCTGAGGTAGTTGTCCGTGCGCGCGGGGCGCGGGAACAACACCGGGTTGACCGCGGTGAACGCGAGGGCGGCGAGAAAGAGCCGGCGGTCCCGTCGGTAGACGGCGTACATCAACACCGGGTAGACGAGGATGCGCGTGCCGGCGCTCCACGGGTTGGCGTGGCGCTCCCAGAAGGTCGCTTCGAGGCGGTCGCGGAGTCCGGAAGCGGAAGGGGACGCGGCGTCGGGGTCGGGAGCGGAATTGGAGGCGTTGGGGTCGGAGGGAGGCGTCGATTCCATACGGCGGGTTCGTCGGCATCGACCATGAACGTGGGGTCGCCTAACCCCCGCCCACGATTGCGCCTTTCTACAAACACTAAATGGGCGGCCACCCGAGGGGCGGGTAATGAACGGCAACGAATTCGGTCGTCTCTTTCGGATGACCACCTACGGCGAGAGCCACGGCGACGCGATGGGCGTCACCGTGTCCGGCTGTCCCGCCGGCGTGGAGCTCTCGGTCGAAGACGTACAGCACGAACTGGACCGACGCAAGCCGGGCCAGTCGATGATTACGACGAGCCGCGGCGAACCGGACGCCGTCGTCGTCAACTCCGGCGTGCAGGACGGCTACACGACGGGCACGCCCATCGGGATGGTCGTCCAGAACAAGGACGCGCGCTCGGGCAAGTACGAGCCCTACGTGACCGCGCCGCGGCCCTCCCACGGCGACTTCACCTACTCGGCGAAGTTCGGCACGCGCAACTGGGGTGGCGGCGGTCGCTCGTCCGCGCGCGAGACGGTGAACTGGGTCGCCGCCGGCGCGGTGGCGAAGCAGGTCATCGAGCAGAGCGACTACGACATCGAGGTGAAGGCGCACGTGAACCAGATCGGCGACGTGGAAGCGCCGGAGGTCTCCTTCGACGACCTGCGCGAGCACACGGAGGAAAACGACGTGCGGTGTGCGCACCCCGAGACGGCGGCGGAGATGCAGGAACTCATCGAAGAGTACCAGAAGGAAGGCGACTCCATCGGCGGCTCGATCTACTTCGAGGCGCAGGGCGTTCCGCGCGGCCTCGGTGCGCCGCGGTTCGACTCGTTCTCGGCGCGGCTCGGACAGGCGCTCATGTCGGTTCCGGCGGCGACGGCGTTCGAGTTCGGTCTCGGCCGCGAGGCCCGCGAGTGGACCGGCCACGACCGCAACGAGAACTGGGAGTTCGACGAGGAGGGCGACCCCCGCCCGGTCGGCAACAAACACGGCGGCATCCAGGGCGGCATCACGACCGGCGAACCCGTGTACGGCGAACTGACGCTCCACGCGCCCACGTCCATCCCGAAGAAGCAACGGACTGTGGACTGGGAGACCGGCGAGGAAAAGGAGATTCAGGTCGTCGGCCGGCACGACCCCGTGCTCCCGCCCCGCGGCGTCCCGGTCGTCGAGGCGATGCTCTACGTGACTATCCTCGACTTCATGCTCCTCGGTGGACGCATCAATCCCGACCGCCTCGACGGGCAGGCCGGCGAGTACGACACACCGTACCACCCGTCCAGTCCGGACAACGAGTAGCGAACGCGATTCCGCGTTATCGTTCACTCTATTCCGCGGGCGTGACAGCCCGTTTGTCCACTTTCGATGGTGGGACGGTGAGTCAGTTTAACAATATTAAGTCCTTCATTATCTTTCCTTGTTAATCCATAGCAAAGTCTTTAATCGGACCCTCCCCAACTTTTCAGGTAGCGCCCCAGCGGGGCCGTGAGCTCAACATATGACTGACCACGAACTTATCTGGCGGATCGCAGGGGGTTCCGGTGACGGTATCGCCTCGACGAGCCAGAACTTCGCCAAAGCCCTGATGCGAGCGGGGCTACACGTTTTCACGCATCGCCACTATCCATCGCGCATCCGCGGAGGCCACACGTACACCGAAGTGCGCGTGAGCGCAGACCCCGTCAAGTCTCGCGGCGACGGGTACAACTTCCTCCTCGCGCTCGGTGACTCCTTCGCCCGCAACCCGAGCGAGGGTGCCTACTACGGCAACGAGGAGATCAAGCCGCTCTCGGAGAACCTCGACGAACTCAACGAAGGCGGGGTCATCGTCTACGACTCCGGTCTGCTCGACGCCTCCGAGATCGAGGACTTCGACGAGCGCGTCGAAGAGAACAACTGGCACGTCTACGATATCGACCTGCGCACCATCGCTCGCGAACACGGTCGCGAGGTCATGCGCAACACCGCCGGTGTCGCCGTCACGTGCGCCATCGCCGACATCGAACCCGACGTCATCAAGAGCCTGATGTCGGACGCGATGCCCGACAAGATTCTCGAACCGAACCTGACCGTCTTCGACGACGCCTACGAGATGGTCCAAGAGGAGTACGACGTCGAGGCTCCCGACGTGTCCGCGCCGACCGGCGAACACGACGAAGAGCAGGTGCTTCTCTCCGGCTCCGACGCCATCGCGTACGGTGCCATCGACGAAGGCTGCCGCTTCATCGCGGGCTACCCGATGACCCCGTGGACGGAAGTCTTCACCATCATGACCCAGAACCTCCCCGAGCTCGGCGGCATCTCCGAGCAGGTGGAGGACGAAATCGCCGCGGCCGCACTGGCAATCGGTGCCTCCCACGCGGGCGTCAAGGCGATGTCCGGCTCGTCCGGTGGCGGCTTCTCGCTCATGTCCGAGCCGCTCGGTCTCGCGGAGATCACCGAGACGCCGCTCGTCCTCGTCGAGGCCATGCGCGCCGGTCCCTCGACGGGTATGCCGACGAAGCCCGAGCAGTCCGACCTCGAGCACGTCCTGTACACCTCGCAGGGCGACTCCCACCGCATCGTCTTCGCGCCCGGCACCGCCGCCGAGGCGTACTACCAGACGCGCAAGGCGTTCCAGATCGCCTACGAGTACCAGATTCCGTCCATCGTCCTCTACGACCAGAAGCTCGGGGGCGAACTCTCGAACGTCCCGGCGTCGGTCTTCGACGAGGAACCGAACGCCGACCTCGGCTCGGTCCTGACGGAAGCGGAACTCGAAGACGCGCCGCACGACGACTCCGGCAAGTACCAGCGCTTCCAGCACGACACCGAAAACGGCGTCTCGCCGCGTTCGCTGCCGGGCCAGAAGGGCGGTCGCTACCTCGCCACGGGTAACGAGCACATGCCCGCGGGTCACATCTCGGAGTCCCCCGAGAACCGCGTCGCGCAGATGAACCGCCGCATGCAGAAGGTCGACAACATCCGTGCCGAACTCGACGCCGACGGCGAGTTCAACACGGTCCACGGCGACGAAGACGCCGACCTCGGCCTCATCACCTTCGGCAGCCAGCAGGGCACCGTCGAAGAGGCCGCAGACGTTCTCAACGAGAAGGGCCACTCGGTCAAGGTCCTCGGCGTCTCCGAGATGATGCCGTTCCCGAAACAGCAGGTCGCGGACTTCCTCGACAGCGTCGACGAGGCGCTCGTCGTCGAGATGACGGCCTCCGCCCAGTTCCGCGGACTCATCTCCAAGGAACTCGGCGGCTACGGCGACCAGATGTCGAGTCTCCTCAAGTACAACGGCAACCCGTTCGAGCCCGCCGACATCGTCGAGGGCTTCGAGACGGCGCTCCTCGAAGGCGAGGAGCTCCCAGACAACCGCACGAAGTTCGTCCCCAAGGTGGGTGAATAAATCATGAGTGCATTCAGCGCAATCGGTGAAGAAACGGAGCAGGACCAAAACGAGTTCACCCCCGGACTCGAACCCCAGCCGACGTGGTGTCCGGGCTGCGGTGACTTCGGTGTCCTCAAGGCGCTCAAGGGCGCGGCGGCCGAACTCGGCCTCTCGCCCGACGAGATGATGGTGACGACCGGTATCGGCTGTTCCGGCAAGCTCAACAGCTACTTCAACAGCTACGGCTTCCACACCATCCACGGCCGCTCGCTGCCCATCGCCCGCGCCGCGAAGCTGGCGAACCCCGGCCTGACCGTGGTCGCCGCCGGCGGTGACGGTGACGGCTACGGCATCGGTGGCAACCACTTCATGCACACCGCCCGTGAGAACCACGACATCACCTACATCGTGTTCAACAACGAGATCTTCGGCCTCACGAAGGGCCAGACCTCGCCCACGTCGCCGATGGGTCACAAGTCGAAGACCCAGCCCCACGGCTCGGCCAAGACGCCGCTCCGCCCGCTTTCGATGTCCCTGAACGCCGGGGCGTCGTACGTCGCGCGGACGGCCGCCGTCAACCCGAACCAGGCGAAGGACATCATCGTGGAAGCCATCCAGCACGACGGCTTCTCCCACGTTGACTTCCTCACGCAGTGTCCGACGTGGAACAAGGACGCCCGTCAGTACGTTCCGTACATCGACATCAACGACTCCGACGACTACGAGTTCGACAACACGAACCGCTCGGAGGCCTCTGAGATGATGTTCGAGACGGAGAACGCCCTCCACGAGGGCACCGTCCTCACCGGCCGGTACTACGTCGACGAAGACCGCCCGTCCTACCAGCAGGAGAAACAGCGCATCGGCGAGATGCCCGAAGAGCCGCTCGCAGAGCGCTACTTCGACGACTCCTACGAATGGGAGCGGACGTTCGACAACTTCCTCGACAAGCACAAATAACGCCGCCGACGCCGTAGTCGGCGCTCGGTTTCCGGCCGGCGGCCGCGCCGGTTCGATGTGACCGAGAAGCCTTTTCGGATTCGCAAGATATTTTTCTCCCGTGAGAAAACCAACGGGCATGGAAACCACGTCCACGGAAGGACGCATCCTCGCGGTCTTGGAGGAAGACGCGAAGGCGTCGTATGCCCAGATCGCAGACAGGGCGGACGTGTCGAAGCCGACAGTTCGGAAGTATATCCGAAAACTCGAAGACGACGGCGTCATCATCGGTTACTCGGCCGACATCGACCCGAAGAAACTCGCCGGGCAGTCTATCGCCATGGTCGGCATCGACGCGACCAGCGAGCGCTACGTCGAGGTCACGCGTATCCTCAAGGAACTCGACTCGGTGGAGGCGCTGTACACGTCCTCCGGCGACCACATGCTGATGGCCGAGGTCCGCGCCGTCGACGGCGACTCCCTCGGCGACGTCATCTCCGACGAGATTCTGTCTATCGACGGCGTCACGGCCGCACACCCCTCGTTCCTGCAGGAGCGACTGAAGTAACGCGACGACGACCGATTTCGTCCGACGCCACCGACCCGCCGCGTCCTTCCGTCCTCGCTTTACTTTCGCCGCGCTATCTGAAGCTTCAGGTACGTCGCGCCCGTCACCTCGACCATGGCGGAGGAGACGCTGCCGGGCACGACCGCCGACGACGGCCCCGACAGCATCGTCCTTCACGTCGACATGGACTGTTTTTACGCCGCCTGCGAGCGCCTGCGCGAGCCCGAACTCGACGGCGAACCGGTGGTCGTCGGCATGGGCTACGAACCCGGCGAGGGCCACGGCGCGGTCGCCACGGCGAGCTACGAGGCCCGCGAATTCGGCGTCGAGAGCGCCCAGCCGATTTCGACCGCGCTCGAACGCCTCCCGCGAATCGAGAGCCTCGACCCCGACGACGACCCTGCGGCGGCGGGCCACTACCGAACCGTCGACCTCGAGTTCTACAAGGAGGTCGCCGCCGACGTGAAGGCGATTCTCCACGATTGCGCCGACGTGGTCCGCGAGGTGAGCATCGACGAGGCCTACCTCGACGTGACGGACCGGACTGGGTGGGACCTCGCGGCCTCGGGCGACCGGACGCTCGCGGAGGGCTTCGCCCGCTACGTGAAACAGCGCATCGCCCGCGAGGTCGGCGTCGCGGCCTCCATCGGCGTCGCGCCGAACATGTCGACCGCGAAAATCGCCTCCGATTTCGACAAGCCCGACGGGCTGGTCGTCGTCCGCCCCGGTGAGGTGCGGTCGTTCCTCGCACCCATCCCGGTCGAAGAGGTCCACGGCGTCGGCCCCGTGACGGCCCGAAAGCTCGGGACGCTCGGCATCGAGACGGCGGGCGACCTCGCCGAGGCCGACGCCTCGGTCCTCGAAGCCGAGTTCGGCTCGCGCGGCCGCGAACTCCACGAGCGGGCCCGCGGTTACGACGACCGGACGGTCACGCCGACGGGCCGGCCCAAGAGCCTCTCGCGGGAGTCGGCGTTCACCGAGCCGACCGACGACATCGAAGACAAGCGGGAGGTCGTCCGCGCCCTCGCGGCGGACGTGGCCGACCGCGCGAACTCCCGCGGGGCGATGTACCGGACCATCGGCATCAAGGTGGTCGTCCCGCCGTTCGACATCAACACGCGGGCGACGTCGCTTTCCGGGCCCGTGGACGACCCCGAACTCGTCGAGTCAGTCGCGCTCGACTTACTTGACGACAAGTTCGCGGAGACGACCGTCCGAAAACTCGGCGTCCGCGTCTCGAAGCTCTCCTTCGCGGACGCCGACCAGTCGAGCCTCGACGGGTGGGAATCGGCCGGGTCCGGCGGCGACAACCCCGATGACCGCGTCGGTGACGACGGCATCTCAGACGACCCCGTCGGCGACGACGTCAGCGACGAAGCCGGCGACGACGAGCCACCGAACACCCGTGTCGAAACCCGCTCGCACGAGGGCCAGTCATCGCTCGTCGAGTTCGACTGAGTCTTTCGATACGACGGGGCGAGGGGGAGGAACTATGGCGTCCGAGAGAGTCCACCAAATCGGATGACGGATTCGGACACGGAAACCATCTCGGTCGCCGAGATCAGCGACGGTCCAGGGGGAGAGGGAATCGAAGAACCGGGGACGACGGTCGACCTACCGGTGGTCGATATCCTCACCGGCCGGGGGTTCGTCACCGGCAAGTCGGGGTCGGGGAAGTCGAACACGGCGTCGGTCATCATCGAGAACCTGCTGTCGGCGAACTTCCCGGTGCTCATCGTCGACACGGACGGCGAGTACTACGGCCTCAAACAGGAGTTCGAACTGCTCCACGCCGGGGCCGACGACGAGTGCGACATTCAGGTGAGCCCCGAGCACGCGGAGCGACTCGCCACGCTCGCGCTCGAACAGAACGTTCCCATCATCCTCGACGTGTCCGGCTACCTCGACGACGCGGCCTCCGACGAACTGGTGACGGAGGTCGCAAAACACCTCTTTGCGAAGGAAAAAAAGCTCAAGAAGCCGTTTTTGATGCTCATCGAGGAGTGCCACGAGTACATCCCCGAGAAAGGCGGGATGGACGAGGCGGGCAAGATGCTCATCAAAATCGGGAAGCGCGGCCGCAAGCACGGCCTCGGCGTCGTCGGCATCTCCCAGCGCCCCGCCGACGTGAAAAAGGACTTCATCACCCAGTGCGACTGGCTCGTCTGGCACCGCCTCACGTGGCGCAACGACACCAAGGTCGTCGGGCGCATCCTCGGGTCGGAGTACGCCGACGCCATCGAGGACATGGGCAACGGCGAGGGTTTCCTCGTCACCGACTGGTCCGAGTCGATTCGGCGCGTGCAGTTCCACAAGAAACAGACGTTCGACGCGGGCGCGACGCCGGGCCTCGACGACTTCGAGCGCCCGGACCTGAAGTCCGTCGACGGCGACCTCGTCTCGGACCTCAAGGAGATATCCGACGAGAAGGCCAGACAGGAGAGCCGCATCGCCGACCTCAGACAGGAGATAGACAAGAAAGACGCACGGATTCGACAGCTCGAACGGGAGTTAGAGGAGGCGCGGGACCTCTCTCGGATGGCCGACCAGTTCGCGCAGGCGATGTTCCAGAAGGCCGAAGCGCCCTACCGCGGCGGCGACGGCCGTAACCTCAACCGCCCCACCGACAAGCAGGCCGCGCTCGGCGAGTACAACGAGGCCAGCGATGGCGACGTGGCGGACGCGGCCGCCGCCGCCGCCGCAGAGGCCGACGATACGACCGATAACGCCGGCGACACGCCGCCTCGGCGACCGCTCGAAGCGCCGTCCGGC
>NZ_JAMYJY010000008.1:0-66103 GCF_024136985.1 Haloferax sp. AB510 | reverse complement strand
GGAAGCCGGCCGGGACCGGCGGGCGAAAGAGCCGCGGCTGGGCGTCGTCGCGCGCTCACCGAGCGTCGCGGCCGACCTCGCGGCCACGTTCGAAGCCGACGCGACGCTCCCGGAGGCCGCCCCGTGGGAGACGTACCGAGTCGGCCGGTCGTTCGTCCGCACCGAGTCGGCGAACGGTTCGTTTCCCCCGCGCATCGCCCCCGCGTCGGTTCGTGTCGACCGCATCGCCGTCATCCGTGCGCCCGACAACGCCGAGTCGGCGGTCGTCTCCCGACTCGACGCCGCCGACAGCCGAATCGACGTGTTACAGCCGACCGTGGAGGCCGACGGCCCGTTCGTCCGCGCGCTCAAGCGCGCCGCCGGTCGCGGCGTCCGCGTTCGGCTCCTCCTCGGGAGCGCGTGGTACGTCGAAGAGGAGAACCGCGCGCTCGCAGAGCGGTTGAACGAGTGGGCCGACAGAACCGGGCGGCCGCTTTCGGTCCGCCTCGCGCGCCCGGCGGCCGGTACGGCGCGATTCACGCGAAGGGCGTCGTCGCCGACGACACCGCGCTCGTCGCAGTCTCAACTGGAATCAGCACTCGGCCCGTGAGAACCGCGAAGTCGTCCTCGCGCTGTCGGACCCGGCCGCGGCGGCGTACTTCCGTGAGGCGTTCGCGGCGGACTGGCGGGCGAGCGGGCGCGGGGCGGAGTCGAAGCCGGGACTCGTCGCCGCGGCCGCTCTCGCGGTCGTCTCGGAGTCGCGGCGCTCAGGCGACTGGAGTTCGAAGAATGAAGTTCAGTGGAAGCCGCGACTGCGACCTTACGCCGTCGTCGACAGCTCTTCGTCGATGTCGGCTTCGGCCATCTTCTCGACGAGGCTGTCGATGACCTCCTCGCGCATGCCGCTGACGAACTTGATGGAGCCGACGACGAGGTGGCCGCCACCGGAGACGCCGCCGCCGACGACTTCCTCGTTCAGTTCGGCGACCATCCGCGGGATGTCGAGGCGGACGCCGTCGGATCGGAGGACGGCGAAGTCGGGACCGTAGCCGATGGTGATGACCGGCTCGCCCGTCTCCTGGACCTTACGGTCGTGGAGCTTGCCCGTGGTCTTGCCCGGCGCGGGGTAGGTAAAGCGGTGGGCCCACTTGTCGAGGTCGATGCGGTAGAGGTTGGCCCCGCTGTCGAGGCGCTCGTGTTCGAGGTGCGGCTCGGCCGCTTCGAGCTGGCGGTCCACGTCGCGCTCGGCGCGCGTCGAGAGGAACTCGACCAGTTCGCGGTGTCGCGTCTCGTCGTCACAGCCCACGTTGAGCACGTCGTTGACGATGGACGCGCCGTCGTTGTAGCGCAGCCAGTGGGCGGCGTAGTCGAGCGCCTCGCCCACGTCGAGGAGCTGTTCGCGGTCGTAGCCCTCGTCCTCGGCGAGCGCGATGTAGTTGTCCATGACCTCCGCCTTCGAGCGGTCCGACAGCCCGGCGACGGCGGGGACGTGACGGAGTTCGTCGGTCACGTCGGGGTGAATCATCCGCGCGAGTTCGACGCACATCATGCCGGTCGTGATGCGGTAGTCCTCGTCGTGGAGGTACGGGTTGACGTGCGCGTCGAGAAGGTGGTTGACCGCCTCGGGGTCGGGGTGGTGGTGGTCGACGACCGCAATGGGCACGTCGTAGTGCGCGAGGTTCTCGTAGGCGGGCACGTCCTCTTCGGTCGACCCGTTGTCGAGCATGAGCAGGAAGGGGAGCCGCTGGCCGTGGCGGGCGCGACCTTCGAGCGCGAAGTTCAGGTCGCGGGTCACGTCTTCCATCTCGTAGAACGGGGCCTTGCTCGGCAGGCGCTTGAACAGGTGTCGCGGCGCGTCGGGGTCGTCGTGGACCTCCGTGATGAGCCGTTCGAGGGCCAGCTGGACCGGAACGGACGCGCACATGCCGTCGCCGTCGGCGTGGTGGCGGACGCGAATCGGGCGGCCTTCGAGGACCGTCCGGCGGAGCAGGCGCGCCACGTCTTCGAGGTCGCCGCGGAGCTTCTCGAACGCCGCCCACTCCACGAGCGGTTCGACCGGCTCGGGCTCGGCGCGCTCGTCGAGCGCGGCGTCGATGCGCTGGCGGGCGTCGGCCGCGGTCTCGTCGTCGAGGACGGTGAGGCCGTCGACTTCGAGCTGACGGGTCCCCTCGTGGTCTTCGACGGTGCCGGCCATGCGGACCACGTCGTCGAGGTCGACTTCGGGGAACGCGCGGACGCCGGCCTCTTCGAAGGCGGCGGCGGCGACGATGCCGGAGTCGTCGGCGATGCGGAAGACGGTCGGGCCGCCGGTCTGCTTAATCTGCGTGACGACGCCCTCGACCGTGACCGACTCACCGACCGAGAGACTGGAGATAGGCGTGATGGTCGGCTCGTGGTCGACGGTCAGGGTGCGGTAGTCGTCGGGCGTGTCCTCGGCGAACGCGATGTCGCCGTTCTCTCGGACGGATTCGAGACGGACGACCAGTCGGTCGCCGACCTCGTAGTCGGCCGAGAGATTGGACTCGTGGATGAGGCCGGAGACGGAGTCGGAGATATCGACGAAGATGCCGTACTCCACGACGCCGTTGACGACGGCGTGGTAGTACGCGCCGGTCTCCACGTCGTCGGCGGTACAGTTCGGTGCGAGATCGTAGACGATAGGTCGTGCGTCCGAATTCGGACCCGAGTCGTCGCCGGAATCCCCGGCGTGCTCGTCGCTCATAGTCCCGCTAGGTCAGGGGGTAGTGTTAAGCTTTACAAAAGCATCTCGCGTGCGCGACCGGTTCTCACGACTCGATTCGGCCCGCAATTCGCGTTTTCGGGGCGTCAGTAGCCGAGTTCGTCCAGCGCGTCTTCGACCGACGGGACGTAGTCTCCCCCGAAGACGCGGACGTGTTCGAGGAGCGGAAACAGCGCGTAGACGGGCGACCGCGCCTCGAAGAAGCCGTCGGCAATCGGTCGGCGCTCGTCGTAGGCGTCGAAGAAATCGTCGCCCGCGGCGTCGAACCAGTCGATGTAGGCGAGTTCGACCTCAGGATGGCCGTAGTAACACGCCGGGTCGAGGAAGGCGACCACGCGGTCGTCGCGGACGCGAAGGTTCGCACCCCACACGTCGCCGTGGACGAGCCGCGGGGCCGCGGGTTCGACGAGGAGGGCGTCGAGGTCGGCCGCGACCGACTTGATTCGCTCGGCGGTCGCGTCCGGGAGTCCCGAACCGAGCGCCGCCTCGGTCCACGGAAGGAGGCGCTGGTCGCGGAAGAACTCGACCCACGAGTCGGTCCACGGGTTCGGCTGGCGGTACGGCCCGGAGAGGGTGTCGTAGGGGAAGCCGAACGCCGGTGCGGTCGTCTCGTGGAGCGCAGCGAGGTGGGCGGCGAGGTCGCGCTCGGCGTCGGGGGTCAACTCGGACGTGCCCTCGACGTAGTCGAGGACGAGCAGGTCGGGGTCGGCGTGGTGGACCGCGGGAACCGGAAGCCCGGCCGCGCCGAGCGAGTCGAGCATCGCGGCCTCCACGTCGAGCGGCGTGTCACCCACCTTGGCGACGACCGGGTCGCGCCCGTCGAAGTCGAGACGGTAGACGCGCCCGACGTGTCCGCCGTCGAGTTCGGTCGTCGCGGTCGGCGGCGCGTCCGCGGAGAGCGCGTTCGTCGCGCGGGCGACGAGTTCGGAATCGAGCGTCACACCCGTGTTCGGACGAGCGCCAACCTCAGTATGGCGGTTCCGTTCCGGCGACCAACTCGGCGTTCCGGAACCCTTAGATGGAGCGCCCGCGGACGGTTCGGTATGCGACTCTTCCGGTCGCGGGAGGTCGTCGGCATCGCCGCCGACGCCCTCGACTTCGCGCTCGAAGCCTCTGCGGAGACGCATCCGAACGAGTACATGGGACTCCTCCGCGGCGAGGAGGCCCGCCGGGTCGGCGTCGACCGCGACGGCTACGTCGTGACGGACGTGCTCATCATCCCGGGGACCGTCTCGGACCCCTACAGCGCGACCGTCAGAAACGACCTCGTCCCGAACGACTTCCGCGCCGTCGGGTCGATTCACTCCCACCCGAACGGCGTCCTCCGCCCGAGCGACGCCGACCTCGACACGTTCGGGAGCGGCCGGGTCCACATCATCATCGGCTCGCCCTACGGCCCCGACGACTGGGAGGCGTTCGACCAGTCCGGCGAGGTCCGCGACCTCGACGTGCTCGACGTCGACCTCCCCGACCCCGAATCGTTCTTCGACTTCACGCAGGACGACATCGACGCGGAGTTGGACCGATGAGACGGGTCATCGCGCAGGGCACTTTCGACATCCTCCACCCCGGCCACGTCCACTACCTCTCGGACGCCGCGTCG
Source organism: Haloferax sp. AB510 (assembly GCF_024136985.1). Lineage (NCBI taxonomy): Archaea > Methanobacteriati > Methanobacteriota > Halobacteria > Halobacteriales > Haloferacaceae > Haloferax > Haloferax sp. AB510. The sequence continues at coordinate 61,781 of NZ_JAMYJY010000008.1, read as the reverse complement.
CTCGGCGACGAACTCCACGTCATCATCGCTCGCGGCGAGAACGTGACGCACAAGCCGAAGCCGATACTCGACGACCGACAGCGCCGCGACATGGTCGCCGCGCTCGACGTGGTCGACGAGGCGCACCTCGGCCACGCCGAGGACATCTTCGTCCCTATCGAGAAAATCGACCCCGACGTCATCGTCCTCGGCTACGACCAGCACCACGACGAGGACGGAATCAAAGCCGCCCTCGACGCCCGCGGCATCGACTGCGAGGTCACGCGCGCGACGCCGCGCGAACTCCGCCACGACGACGAACTGCTCTCGACGGGTCGCATCATCGACCGCATCGTCGAGCGGCGCTGTTGAGGTTCTGCCCGCGTCCGGAGAACAACTGACTGCGACCGCGACGACTTTTCCGCCGACCGACCGCGACGAGCGCGAGCGTCGTCACTCGGCGGGGAGCGTCGAAAGAGAAGGGAGGATGCGTTACTGCGTGGAGTTCGTCGCGGTGGCGTTCGAGGACGAAGACGACGACTCGCTGTTTGCCGACTGCTGCTCGTCGAGCCAGTTCTGGTACTCTTCCTGCGAGACGACTTCGACGGTGAAGTACATCTGAGAGTGGGCGACGCCGCAGTACTCAGTACAGTAGCCCTGGTAGGTGCCTTCCTCGTAGGCGACGGTCTTGATGGTGTTCGTCGAACCCGGCATCGCGTCCTGCTTGAGGCCGAGTTCGGGGACGTGGAATCCATGTATCACGTCCGTTGCGGTGACCTGGAAGTAGACGGGGCGGTCGGCGGGGATGACGATCTCGTTACCCGACGAGAAGTTGCCCTCTTCCGGGTAGTACATGTTCCAGCCCCACTGGTAGGCCTCGGCCGTGACGACGACCGGGTCGTCGTCCATGGCGATGTCGTTGCCCTGGTGCGTGACGTTCTCGTTGGCCAGCACGCCGTAGGAGGCGACGCCGACGAAAAGCAGGATAATCGCTGTCGCGATGGTCCACGTAATTTCGAGCCGGCGGTTCTCCTTGGTCGGCAGTGCGCGCTCGCTGTTGCGGAACTTGATGACCGTATAGAGGAGGATGACCTCCACCAGCACGGTAATCGGGATAGCGACGTACAGCAGCTTCCCGTTGAGCTGATTGATAAGTTCCGACGTGGCGGACGCCTGCGCGGCGGCGGGGGTGGCAACGAGCGCCATCACGACCGTCGCGAGCAGGGACGCGAGCGCGAAACGCGTCTTTCTCATGCTGAGCGAGACTTAGGAACAACCGCATAAATGCGTACCGACTCTCGGCCCGCCGTTTATGAACCCGCCCCCGCCATATCGCGGGGAGCGGCACCCGAACGCGAGGCGGAAAAGCGCGGGTCCTAAATACGGGACGACCCAACAGGTCCATAGGTGAATTTCGTGGCCACGAATCGCGATTCGAACACGTTCCACGGCCTGCTCGCCGCGACCGCGATGGGCGTCTATCTCCTGCTCATCGTCGGCGCGACGACCGCGCTGACTGACGCGACCGCCGCGTGTAGCGCCTGGCCCGCGTGCGGAGACGGCTTTTCGCTCCCCGCGACGCTCGACGGCTGGGTCGCTCTCGGCCACCGCGTCGCGGCCGTCATCGTCGGCCTCCTCACGCTCGCCACGCTCGTCTCGGCGTGGCGAACCGACACGTCCCGCCGCGTGAGAGCGACCGTCACCGCGTCGGCGGTGCTCTACCCCGCACAGGCCGGACTCGGCGCGGTCGTCGCCACCGTCGGCGTCGGCCCCGCATTCTCGACGCTCCACTTGGTCCTCGGGATGGTCATCTTCGGCGGTCTCGTTGCCGCGCTCGCGTGGACCCTCGAAGCGGACACCGGCGACCCCGACGACGCGCCGGTCGGAACGCCGCCGATGAGTCCCCCGACTGACAACGGCGAGCGACCGCCCGTCCCGACCGAGCCTGTCGCCCGCGCGAAGGCGACGGTCAACGCGTACTTCCGGCTGATGAAGCCGCGGCTGATGTGGCTCCTCTGTCTCGTCGCGTCGGCGGCGATGGCGCTCGCCGGCACCGTCTCGCCCGGCCTCACGCCCGAGGTCATCGCGGCGACTCTCGGCGGCGGCGTCCTCTCTATCGGCGCGTCCGGCACGTTCAACCACGTCCTCGAACGCGACGTGGACCGCCGGATGCAGCGAACCAGCGATCGACCGCTCGCGGTCGACCTCGTCCCCGTCCGCAACGCCGTCGCGTTCGGCCTGCTCCTGACGGTCGCGTCGGTTGCGCTGTTCGCGTCCGTCAACTGGCTCGCGGCCGTCCTCGGCCTCGTCGCCATCGCCTTCTACAGCGTCGTCTACACGCTCATCCTGAAGCCCAACACGGTCCAGAACACCGTCATCGGCGGCGCGGCCGGCGCGCTCCCGGCGCTCATCGGCTGGGTCGCCGTCACCGGCGACGTCGGCCTCGGCGGTATCGTCCTCGCCGTGGTCATCTTCATGTGGACGCCCGCGCACTTCTACAACCTCGCGTTGGCCTACAAGGACGACTACGCCCGCGGCGGCTTCCCGATGATGCCTGTCGTCCGCGGCGAGACCGAGACTCGAAAGCATATCCTCTGGTGGCTCGGCGCGACGCTCGTCGCCGCGGCCGGCCTCGCGGTCATGGACGCGCTCGGTGTTGTCTACCTCGTAACGAGCATCCTCTTCGGCGGTGCGTTCCTCTACTTCGTCGTGCGCCTGCACTACGAGCGCGACGACACCGCCGCCTTCCGGGCGTTCCACGCCTCGAACGCCTACCTCGGGATGTTGCTCCTCGCCATCGTCGTCGACACCCTCGCGCTCTGAGCCCCGACCGCTACTCCCCACACATGGCAACCGCATCCGAACTCCCTCGCCCCTCGCGGGCCAGTCTGCTCCGCGCCGCCTTCGCCGTGAACACGACGCTGATTCTGGCGTTCGTCTACCTGCTTTTCACCGAGGCGAGCGTCGGTGCGCCGCGCTACGCGCTGTACGGCGTCGCGTGGGTCATCGTCGGCCTCTGGGTCATGTTCGACACTGACGTTGCGGCCGCCTCGCCCGCGACGAAGCGCAAGGCGGCCGCCGTCGCGGTCGGCTACTTCGCGCTCTTAGCGGTCGCCGGGGGCCTCGTCACCACACCCGTGCCCGGCGGCGCGAGCGGCGTCCGCGTCGCCTTCCTCCCGCCGGGGTGGGGACCGGCGCTCATCTACGGCGGCGACCTGTTCAATCTCATCCTCATGCCGGCGCGCGTGGTCGGCTACGCGGCGCTCGCGTTCCTCGTCTACGACACGGTCGTCGAGGCGGCGGGCGCGGCCGTCTCCGGCGTCGTCGGTCTGTTCTCTTGTGTCTCGTGTTCGTGGCCCATCCTCGCGTCGGTCGCCACGAGCGTCTTCGGCGGCGGGACGGCCATCGCGGCGACCGTGACGACGCTCTCGTACGACCTCTCGACGCTGGTCTTCCTCGTCACCGTGGTCCTGCTCCGGTGGCGGCCCGGCTTCGGGAAGTAGTCGCGTCGCCTCGGCACGCTCGCGGTCCGCCCCCTCGCTTTTACCCGCGCGCCGTGAACGTCCGGACATGACCGAGGTCGAAATCGAATACTGCGTCCCCTGTGGGTTCCTCGACCGCGCCGAGGAGCTACAGCACGCGCTGCTCGAACAGTTCGGCGACCGACTCGACCGCGTGGCGCTCGTCACGGGCGACCACGGTGTCCTCACCGTCACCGTCGACGGCGAGCGCGTCTGGGACAAGTCGGAAGACGCGTTCGACCCGGACCTCGTGCTCCGGCGGGTCCGCCCGCACGTCGGCTGAGCGGGCGACCCGTGAAATCACTCGAACACGCCGTCGTCGGCGCGGTTGCCGGCACGGCCGCCGCGCTCGCCGTGGACCCGCCGGGGAGCCTGCCGCTTCTCGTCGCTGGCGCGGTCCTCGTGAGCGTCTTCATCGACCTCGACCACTTCGTCATCGCCCGCGTCCAGCGCGGTGACTGGGCGAACCTGCGGCTCGCGGTGACGAATCCGCGGGTCGGCCTGCTCGACCAAGAGCAAGTGTTCGAGGAGTTCGACACCGAGTTCGACCGGAAGCGCCTCCTGAGCCACCACCTCGTCGGCGGCGTCGCTGTCGGCGCGCTCGCGCTCTCGGGAGTCGGGTCGCTCGCGGCGTTCCTCGCGGTCGTGCTCTACGTCCACGTCGTCTGCGACTTTCTGCGAGACCTCGGCATCGCGTGAAAAGAGTCGAAAGCCACGGAAGCCGCGGTCGGTGTCCGGTCGCCGGTCGTCAGCGGTCGCTTAGTGGCCCCAGCGCCGACCGTCTTCGTCGTAGCGGGCGTTCATGATGCGCTCCCACTGGTCGGACGAGATGTCCACGTCGGCCGCGCCGACGTTCTCGTCGAGTTGCTCGGTCGTCCGCGCGCCGACGATGGGAACGACGGTCGCCTCGGGGTAGTCCATCAGCCAGCGGAGCGCGACCTGCGCGGGGCTGGCGTCGACCTCGTCGGCGACGGCGCGAATCTCGTCGAGCACCTTCCAGCCGCGCTCGGAGACGTAGAACCGGTCGAACCGCTCGTCGAACGACCCGCGCGCGCCGTCGGGCGCGACGTACTCGGTCGGGTCGTCGGAGTCGGCGCGCTCGTACTTGCCCGTGAGGAAGCCGCCCGCGAGCGGCGAGTACGGACAGACCGCGATGTCCTGGTCGCCGCACACGTCGAGGTAGTCTTTCACGTCCTCGTAGTAGCCGGCGTGGAACAGCGGCTGAGTCACGTCGAATCGGGCGTAGTCGTTGACGTCGGACTTCCACAGCGCCTTCGTGAGCTGCCAGGAGGCCATCGTGGACGCGCCGAGGTAGTTGACTTTCCCCTCCTCGACGAGGCCGTTGAGCGCCCGGAGCGTCTCCTCGATGGGCGTCTCCTCGTCCCAGCGGTGGATGTAGTAGAGGTCGAGGTAGTCGGTGTCGAGGCGGTCGAGCGTCCCCTCGATTTGGTTGCGGATGTGCGTCCGCGAGAGGCCGCGCCCGTTAGGGTTGTCCTCGTCGAACGGGAAGTACACCTTCGAGGCGAGCACGTAGTCCTCGCGGTCGCGCTCGGCCAGCCAGTTACCGATGTACTCCTCGGACGTGCCGTTCGGGTTGCCGTAGACGTTGGCGGTGTCGATGAAGTTCCCGCCGCGTTCTTCGAACGCGTCGAGGAGTTCGTGGGCCTCCTCCTCGTCGGTCTCCAGAACGCCGCTGCTCTTTCGACCGAATCGCCACGTGCCGAAGCACAGTTCCGAGACGCGGGTGCCGGTCGACCCGAGTCGTCGATAGTCGAGGCTCATGGTCGATGTCACGACGGCCGGAGACTAAAGGGTGCGAGTAGCGGCGAGGGGTTCAGCTTTGTCCGTCGGCGTCGGGCGATTCGGCGCCGGGCGGTTCGGCGCGGGTCGTCTCCCGCTCGGCTTCGGCACGGTTCGCGTCTGCCTCGAACAGTTCGCGCGTGACCGGCGCGCCGCGAGCGCGAGCGCGAGGAGGAGAACCCCGAACCCGACGGTGAGGAACCCCTGCGACGGGTTCTCGGCGAGGGCCGCGAGGTGAAGGGCCACACCGACCAACGCGAGCACGACGGCGAACCGCTGGAGGACTGCGTCGTCCATGCCCGACACACACGAGCCACCCGGGAATCCCTTGCGACTCGCCCGCACGCTTTTGCGGCTTCCGCGCGACTGGTACGGCATGTTCAGAGTCGCAGGTATCGGACTCGGAAGCCTCGGCGTGCTGGAGTGCCGCCTCCTCAACGAACTGGAGGGCGTGCGCGTCGTCGCCGGCGTCGACCCCGCAGACGAGGTTCGCGAGAAGTTCGGCGACGAGTTCGACGTGCCGACCTACGAGACGACCGAGGAACTGCTGGACGCCGAGTTCCTCGACGCGGTGACCATCGCCTCGCCGCACACGAAGCACTTCGACCAGGCGCTCGCGGCGCTCGATGCCGACCTCCACGTCCACCTCGAAAAGCCGATGGTGACCGACCTCGGCGGCGCGCGGGCGCTCATCGACCGCGCCGAGGAGCGCGGCCTCACCCTCGCGGTCGGCTACCAGCGCCACTTCGACCCGCGGTTCCACGAACTACGGCGCGTCATCGACAGCGGCCGCATCGGCGACCCGCACATGGTGGTCTGCCACCTCGAACAGGAGTGGATTCGCTGGACGAAAGACGAGTGGCGCGGCGACCCGTCGCTTTCGGGCGGCGGCCAACTGTACGACTCGGGGTCGCACCTCCTCGACGCGATGCTCTGGGTGACGCGCTCGACGCCGGTGACCGTCGCCGCGGCGGTCGACCACCGCGGCCACGACGTGGACGTGAACTCGGCGCTCGCGGTCGTCCTCGACCGCGACGGCGACCACCTCACCGCGAGCGTCGGCGTCTCCGGCGACGGACAGAGCGTCCCGGAACCCGGCGAGTCGCTCCGCGTCATCGGCACCGAGGGCATGGTCGCCTTCGACGGCGAGACCATCGAGGTGACGGAGGGCGGAACGACCTACACCGCCACGCCGCCGACGCCCGACTTCGAGGAGTTGACCCGGAAGAAGCTCCGGAACTTCGTGGACGCCGCGCGCGACGAGGCCGACCTCGCCATTCCGGCCGAGGACGCCCTCCACGTAACCGCCCTGACCGAGGCGGCCTACGAATCGGCGACGACGGGCAGGCGAGTCAACGTCAACGGCGACGCCTGACGCCCCCGCTCCGGCTTCGAGTGTGGCCCGGGGCGACCCTCAAACGCCGGTCAGCCGGTTCAGCGCGCCCGACGACCCGGTCACGAGCTGTCGGCCGCTCGTACAGACGTAGAGTTCGCCGTCGGGGGCGCGGCCGAACGCGAGGACGTTCGCCCCGCCGTCGTCGCGGTCCGCCACGGGAATCTCAGCGATGTCCCACGGGCGCGACTCGCTCGGGCGGGCGGCGAACAGTCTCCCCTCGGACTGCCAGTCGGCGAAGACGTACGCGCCCGAGAGCGCCGGAATCGACTCGCCGCGGTAGACATGCCCGCCGATGACGGCCACGCCAGACGGTCCGTCCCCGCTGTGGGGGTACTCCAGTACCGGGTCGATGAGCGGCGCGCCGTCGGGCGTCTCGGTCGGGCAGTCGTCGGCGCGGAAGCAGTGTGCGCCCTCGCGGACGTTCCAGCCGTAGTTGCCGCCGCGCTCCAAGAGATTCACCTCCTCCCACGCTCCCTGTCCCACGTCGGCGACGTAGCAGTCTTCGCCGTCGAACGAGAGCCGCCACGGGTTTCTGAGCCCCCACGCGTACTGCTCGTCGCGGCCGTCGGAGCCGACCAGCGGGTTGTCCTCGGGAACCCCGTAGGGGCGGTCGTCGTCGCCGGAGACGCCGCCGGTCGAGTCCACGTCGATGCGGAGGACGCTCCCGAGGAGGTTCTCGGTCACGTCCTGCCCGTTGCCGCCCGGGACCGCGTCGTACCAGTCGTCGACGTGGCCGCGTCCCTCGTCGTTCGCGCCGCCACCGTCGCCCGTGGCGACGTAGAGGTAGCTGTCCGGGCCGAACGCGACGGCTCCGGCGTTGTGGTTCGACTGGGGTTCGGGGAGTTCGAGCAGCGTCCGCTCGGAGTCGGCCGAGACGGTCGTCGCCTCGGGATCGACCGTCAGTTCACTCAGGACGAACGTGTGGCTGTAGTTGGAGGGCGTCCCGGAGCGTCGCGGGGCGCTGTACCGGAGGTAGAGCCGCCCGTTGTCGGCGAACTCGGGGTGGAAGGCGACGCCGAGGAAGCCGCGTTCGTCGTAGCCGCTGAGGTCGACGACGCGGTCGGTGATGTCGAGATAGGGCTCGCTCAGTAGTCCCGAGTCGTCGTGGAGCCAGATTCGACCGGGCTGGTCCACGACGAACCGTCGGCTCCCGCCGAACGCCTCGGGAATGGCCACGTCGACCGGCGAGGCAAACCCGGTCGCTAGCGTCTCGTAGGCGACTTCGAGGCCCGAGAGGGAGCCGCCACCCCCGGCATCCGTGGTCGCGGTCGAGCTATCGGTGTCGTCGGATGTCGCGTCGCTGTCAGTCGTTCCGCCAGCGCCGTCGTCGGTCGGCGCGCTCGCACAGCCCGCGAGACCGCCGAGGAGGGTCGCGCCGGTCGCGGCGAGGAAGTGGCGTCGGGAACCGTTCATGTCAACGTAGAACGGCGCGACCGGAGTAAGGCTTGCTACGGTCGGGCCGGAGAGGACTCCTCGTTCGCCCCGCCCCGCGACTCGAATCGAGCGGCGATTCCGAATCCCTTACCACCCGATAGTGACGACGGATACGACATGGACGAGGTACTCGCCGCCGACGGCCTCAGGAAGTCCTACGGCGACGTGGAGGCGCTTTCGGGCGTCTCCCTGTCGGTCGCCGAGGGGGAGGTCTTCGGCCTCATCGGTCCGAACGGCGCGGGGAAGACGACGCTGGTTCGCGCCCTCACGGGCACGACCGCAGTGGACTCGGGGTCGGCGGCCATCCTCGGGCGCGACCCGACCGAGGTGGACCGCCAGCGTCTCGGCGTCCTCCCGCAGGAGTTCCGGCCCGCGGGGCGGCTCTCCGCCCGCGAACTCGTGGCCTACTACGCGGGGCTCTACGACGACGCCCGCAACCCCGACGCGGTGCTCGACGAGGTCGGCCTCGCCGACGCCGCCGACACGTGGTACGAGAACCTCTCGGGCGGCCAACAGCGCCGCACCTGCATCGCGCTGACGCTCGTCAACGACCCCGACGTGCTGTTCTTGGACGAACCAACCACCGGCATCGACCCGGCGGGCCGCCGGTCGCTGTGGGGACTCGTCGAAGACCTCGCCGCCGGTGGGACGACGGTGTTTCTCACCAGCCACTCGATGGAGGAGATAGAGCGCCTCGCCGACCGCGTGGGCCTGCTCAACGCGGGCGAACTCGTCACGGTCGGCCGGCCGGACGACCTCGTCGCCGAGTACGGCGGCGAGAGCCGACTCGTCGTCCGAACCGACGATGACGCCGGCGCGGCCCTCGAATCGGTGTCGCTCCCGGCCGCGCTCGACGCGACGGTGTCGGGAGACGGCATCACCGTCCACGGCGTCGGCCCGCGCGACATCGGCGACGTGGTCGCCGCCTTCGACGACGCGGGCGTCGTCTACGAGTCACTCGTCTGGAAGCAGCCCGGTCTCGAAGAGGTCTACCTCTCTCTGACCGGTGAGCAGTTCGAGGCGGCCCGGCCAGCCGCGGCCGCCGCGGTCGGAGGTGACAGATGAGCCTCGCCGCCCGCGTCCGCTCGGAGTTCGTCGCCTCGTGGCACGCGTTCCTCCGGCGGCGGACGGCGGTCTTCTTCACGTTCTTCTTCCCCGCCATCATCGTCGTTATCTTCGGGGCGCTCGTGCAGACCCAGCCGACCGGCGGCGGCCTGTTCGCCGAGCCGAAGGAGTACTACATCGCCGGCTACCTCGCGGTCGTCGTGCTGTTCACCCCGCTGTCGCGGGTCGGCAGCACCATCGCCCGCCACCGCGAGGGAAGTCGCTTCGAGAAGCTGGCGACGACGCCGCTGTCCCGCGCCGAGTGGCTTCTCGCGCACTCGCTCGTCAACGTCGTCGTCATCGGTCTCGCGGCGCTGTTGCTCCTCGCGCTGTCGGCGCTCGTGACTGGGGCGTCGATTCCGCTGCGGCCCGCGACGCTCGCCATCGTCCCCTTCGTCGCGCTCGGCGTGACGCTCTTTTGCGGCCTCGGGGCCGTCATCGGGAGCGTCGCCGACTCGCAAGACGGCGTCATCGCCGCGAGCAACGCCATCGCGCTTCCCCTGTTGTTCCTCTCGGAGACGTTCGTGACGCCCGACCTGCTGCCGGCGTGGTTCGTCCCGGCGCTGAACCTCTCGCCGCTCACGTACTTCGCCCGCGGCGTCCGGGCGCTCACCTACGGCGGCGGCGACTGGCTCACGAACCTCGCGGTGCTCGCGCGCTCGCAGTCGCCTTTTTCGCGGCGGGAACGGTGGCGATTCCGCGGACCGACTGAGGGGACGCGGACGCCGCTCGGCCGCCACTCGTGAGTCGGCGCACTCGGGGCGTCCGGGTCGCTCGCGCGGGACCCGACGCGCCCGCAAACTCAAGCCTTAACCCGCGGCCGACCCCACGTGGTGGCATGGTCGAAACTGAGACGTACACCATCGAGGGACCGGACGGAGACACCGAAGCGCTGGAACTCCCCGCGGGCCTCGTCGACATCTTCTCGGAGCAGGGCGAAGACCCGACCGACGTCGTCGCCGACGTCGTCGTGCAGGCGTTCGCACAGCAGGCACACGTCGTCGCTCACCACAGCGAAGGCGGCGCGCCGGCCGACATCGCCGAAATCAACGAGAAGATGGAAGAGCTGTTCGAGGACCGCTTCGGCGTCCCGCTCTCGGACGCGCTCGGCCACTCGCACTAAGCCGCATTCGCGGCTCGCAGTTCGCTGTTTTCTCTGCCGTTCCGAGTCGAAGGCGAGAGCCGGGCGTCTGAGCCGTCGTGACGGGTCTGCCGCGCTCAGATGAACGCCAGCGGGACCATGACGGCGAAGCCGGCGACGAGCCCCGCGAGCAGTTCGGCCCGACCGCCGCGCGGGAGGCGCTCGCCGAGTTCGAGCGCCTCGGGGATGAACTCCGTGAGGACGAGAAAGACCATCGCGCCCGCGGCGAAGCCGAAGCCGAACGGGAGGAACTCCCGGGCGATGCGGACGAAGTAGAACGCGATGACCGCGCCGATAGGCTGGGGGAGACTGGAGAAGATGGCCCACCAGACGAGCTTCCAGTTCGAGACGTTCATCGACCGGAGCGGGATGGAGATGGCGAGCCCCTCGGGGACGTTGTGAATCGAGATGGCGATAGTCATGAACACCGCGAGCAGCGGGACGACGAAGCCGAACAGCTGGAAACCGCCGTCGAGGCCGAGGTCGGCGAAGGAGACGCCGACGGCGACGCCCTCGGGGAAACTGTGGACGGTGAGGATGCCGAGAATCAACAGCAGTTTACGGAAGTCGGCCTCCTCGTACTGCTTCGGGTTGACCTCCGCACCCTCGATGACGTGGTGGGCGACGAGGACGAGCGCGACGCCCGCGAGCATCCCGATACCGAGTTGCAGCGGCGTCCCGTTCGCGAGGCCCTCGAAGACGAGCCCGAACAGCGACGCCGACACCATGATGCCCGAGGCGATGCCCCACAGCGCCACGTTCCAGCGGTCGCTCACGTCCGAGACGAAGAAGAACGGAATCGCGCCGAGACCGGTGGCGATGGCCGTGACGAGCCCGGCGAGAAAGACGAACGCGAGAGCGGCAAACTGGTCCATACCGAACGTAGCCACTCGGTGCCGATAAGTATTATCATATCACAGATATTTTTGGCTTACCTAAACAATTGAATGTCCCGTAGAAGGCCCCATATGGTTTAGACGGGCCAAAAAGCCCGGGCAGCGTTAAAATAGATATTCTGATACATCTGTGCGAGCGTCGGTTCGAGGGCAGTAGTCAGCGAAGAAAGGTGTCGGTTCCGCGGTGCGCTCGTACCGGGCGCACTGGACGCACCGGGCGGAGCGTGTTCAGTCGTCTGCCGGCGACGCGCCCTCGGGCGAGTCGCTGTCGCCGCCCATCGGGGAGACGGGGGTGGCCGCGACGGAGCGGGCCGACCCCATCCAGCGCTCGACGTTGGCCGAGACGTAGTCGCGCGCGCCGAAGGCGACCGCGCCGCCGACGCCGATGGCGAGGGCCGCGGCGATGCCCCACGCGAACGCCTGCGCGATGGTGAACAGGATGGCCACGTCGATGCCCATCGTGCTCAGGCCGATGACGACGGCGGTGAAGTAGAGGAACATCCGGGTGCCGACCGCGAAGACGCTCGTGTACGGCGTCTCGGTCGCCGCGCGGGTTCGCGTGATGGCGTCACCGATGAAGTCGGCGACGACGAACCCGAGGACGATGACGAGCAGGCCGGCCACGAACGACGGCGCGTACGACGCCGCGGTCGAGACCCATTCGGAGAACAGGTCGACCGCGAGCACGTCGGCGGCCGCGAGGACCGCGATGGCGTAGACGAACCACTTACCGAGCGTCCCGAACGCGCTCGATACCGCCTTTTCTGTTCCGCCGAGAATCTTCCCGACGGGCGTCGCCAACACGGCCTTATCCACCTCGACGCGGTCGGCGATTCGCGTGATGAGTCGGGCCGCGATGCTGCCGATGAACCAGCCGACGATGAGGATTAAGAGCGCGCCCACGAGCCGCGGGACGAACGCGAGCACGGCGTTGGTCAACTCTGCGATGGACTCGGTCAACGTGACTTGTAACGGGTACATTGTTCCGGGTGGAACATCGCGCGCTCAGAGGTTAGTTAAGAATAGTAGAACCATGAATAAAATTATCTCGTAATCGGTACCCTCCGGATTCATCGATATTCGGTGGAAACGGACGGATCGCTGACATCGCCTCTCTGTGTATTATGTTGATAGTAAACCTCCCTCGCGTCTGAATTTCTGTGGTCCCGAAACACTCGTTCGGTTTAATCTATCATTCACCCTCACCGTCACGCTCCGTTCTGCGGTTGGTTGAGCCTGTTCGGGTCGCTACGAGGCGACTGAGATGTCGTCGACCAACTCCGTGACGACGACAGTGGTGAGATAACAGGATGGGCTATCTGTCTCCGAGGGGAGAATCCCGCCGTTTACGGCGGGGAGGATGTCACTCGACAACGAGTTGATTATCGACCACGCGAACGTCACTGCGGTCGAATAGATCACGTAGCCTCCCTTCGAGTTGGACGTCGGTGACGAACACGTCGATGGCGTCGAGGGTGGCGAACTCACGGAAGCTCTGTTCTCCGAGTTTACTCCCGTCTGCGACAAGGATGACGTGGCGACCGCTCTCGCACAACAGCGACTTGATCCGGGCTTCGTCCTCGTTGGAGACGGAGAGTCCCCCGTCTCCATGAATCGCGTCCGTCTCCAAAAACACGGTGTCGAAGTTGGTTTTCCGGAGATACGATTCCGCGCTCGGCCCGACGAACGCGTCCGAAGTCCGACGCAGGGAGTCACCGACGATTTTTACTTCGCCACACGACTCCCGGAGTTCGAACGCGTTTTCGGGGGAGTTAGTCGCTACGAGCAGCGATAGCGACTCAGGGATGGCTTTGGCGACCTCCAACGTCGTCTGGCCAGTGTCGAAGAACACTGCATCGCCGTTGTTCAGTTCCTCGACGGCCCGTGCGGCGATGGCACGCTTTCCACTCGGGTTCTGGATGCGGTCTCGCAGTTGCGAGCCGTTGGCTGTCTCGTCGGATGCGGGGAGGGCACCACCGTGAAACCGCTCGATGTGACCGTCTTCGGCCAATGACGCAAGGTCTCGCCGAATCGTCGGGCCGGAGACACCGAACTCCTCCGTCAACTCCTCCACGGTGACCCGATTCGATTGGTTTACCTTCCGCACGATTTCCTTTCTTCGTTTTTCAGGTAACATTTATCACTGACACCAATCCGGGCTGGCAAATGTTTCTCATTGTCGTTGTGAACGTGAATACGTGTATATTGTGGTCCCAGCTGCCGCCAGATCCTGACGGGACCTCACACAGCAATCGCTCCGGAGCGGGTGCGGCCACCGTATCATGTGGCGAGGACACCGAACAGTGTCGCGATGATCGCTCCGATACTACTGACGATTGCCCCTCCGTAGACTCCACTCACGAAGTTGTACACGGCGATACCCGCCAGTACAGCGGCGACGCCGAATGAGACCATCGTGGCAGGCGAGATGTCCCGAGTGGAGTCCAGTTGCATATTCAGACAATCGCCTTCTGCTCGGGTTTCGAGTCGTAGGTCAGGGACGCACCCGTCTGCGGGTCGAAGTACTGCAGAGAGTCTCTATCGAACCGGAGGTTGACCGAGTCGCCCATCTCGACCGCGGAATCCGGTGCAACCGCGGCTTTGACGCTCTGCCCAGTACCGAGCGTCACTTCTAGCACCGTCTTCTCGCCTTGCGGTTCGACGACATCGACGGTCGCAGGGTGAACATTCGCCGGGACCCCGTCCTGGTTGAGCGCGATGTTCTCTGGCCTGATTCCCAGCACGACACGTTCGCCGACATAGTCCTCGAGGTCTGCGGCAAACTCGTCTGGGACGTCGTGTGTCTCCCCTCCGAGGTCGAGTTCGAACTTACCCGACGAAGACGTGTTCAGAGTGCCCTCAATGAAGTTCATGCTCGGCGACCCGAGGAACCCGGCGACGAACATGTTCCGCGGGTTGGTGTAGACGTGGGTCGGTTCGCCGACCTGTTGTATCTCCCCACCGTCCATGACCGCAATCTGGTCGGCGAGCGTCATCGCCTCGACCTGGTCGTGGGTGACGTACACTGTCGTCGTCGACAGTTCCTCGTGGAGTTTGTTCAACTCGGCGCGCATCTGGACGCGAAGCTTCGCGTCCAGGTTCGAAAGCGGCTCGTCCATCAGGAACACGGCCGGGTCCCGGACGATGGCACGGCCGAGTGCGACGCGCTGCTGTTGCCCCCCGGACAGCTCCGAGGGTTTGCGGTCGAGCAGTTCCTCGATCTGGAGCAGTTTCGCGGCCTCGCTAACGCGTTCGGTGATGACGTCCTCGGGCGTGTCGTGCTGTTCCAGCCCGAAGCGCATGTTCCCGCGAACCGTCTTATGCGGGTACAGCGCGTAGTTCTGGAAGACCATCGCGATGTCTCGTTCGTACGCGCGGCGGTCGTTGACGACTTCGTCCCCGATCCGAATCTCACCGTCACTCGCCCGTTCGAGCCCCGCGACCAGGCGGAGTGTCGTCGTCTTCCCGCATCCGGACGGGCCGACGAGGACGGTGAAGCTCTCGTCCGGGATGTCCAGCGAGATGCCGTCGACAGCCGTGACGTCGTTGAAGTTCTTTACTAGCTCGTTGAGTTCTACGTGTGCCATTATTATTACTCCTTGACAGCTCCTTGCGTGAGTCCACTGACGATGTACTGCTGGAAGAACAGGCCGAACAGGATGCCGGGGAGCGCCGCAATCATGCCACCGGCGGCCAGGTGAGCCCAGTCCACGAAGTCGTCAGCGACGAAAAGCGAGACTGCAATCGGTAGTGTTTGTGCCTGTTCTGACGACGTGAGAACGAGCGCGAAGACGAACTCGTTCCACGAGAAGATGAACGACAGAATCGCTGTCGCGGCGATTCCCGGCTTCGCCATCGGGAGGATAATCTTCACGAAGCCCTCCCAGCGCGAACAGCCATCGATCCGCGCCTGCTCGTCGAGCGACTCGGGAACCCCGTCGAAGTAGTTCTTCATGATCCAAACCGCGAACGGTAGGTTGAAGAACGTGTACGTCAGGATGAGGGCGATGCGAGTATCGTAGAGGCTCCCGGTCAGACCGCCGATAAGCGGCGGGTTCGACATGATGGTGAAAAACGGGACGATGAGCGCGATGGGCGGAATCATCCGCGCGGCGACGATGGACAACAACAGCGCCTTGTTCCCCAGGAAGTCGTACCGGGAAAACGAGTATCCGGTGACCGTCCCCAGCGTGATGCAGATGAGGGTGGTCGTACTCGCGACGATGAGACTGTTCAGCGTGTACAGCTCGAACGGACGGTTCTGGAAGATCTCGACGTAGTTGCTCACCGTCGGCTGCGACGGGATGAACGATATCGGCACGTCGAGCACGGCGGTCGTCGGCTTGATGCTGGTGATGAAGATGAAGTAGATCGGGAACCAGATGACGAGGACGTACACGCCCAGCAGTCCGTAGGCGACGAGTCGCTCACGGACGATATGGGTCCATTCGTCCTCGGTATCTAGCCCGAGGGTTGCGATCACTCGGTCGATGGTCGATTGTTTCGTACTCATTGTTAGTATGGTGACTCGCCGAAGACTCTGTACAGCACGGCAACGATCACGAACGTGACCGCGAGCAGAACGACGCCGAGTGCGGCACCCTCTCCGGGTCGGTTGAACACCTGCGCCGTGCGGTAGAGCCACGAGGCCCAGACCTCGGTCGACTTACCGGGACCGCCCTGAGTCATGACCCAGACCAGGTCAAGCGCGCGGATGTCGAAGATGATTCGGATGGTCAGTGCGACCAGAATCGAGGGCTTCAAGAACGGATACGTGACGTTCCAGAACCGTGAGATCCGTCCGGCACCGTCGACTTCGGCCGCGTCATATAACTGCTCGGGGACGTTCTGCAGCCCGGCGAGCAGGATGATGATGATAAACGGGGTGAAGACCCAGATATCGGCGATGATGATCGCCATCATCGCGAGCGTCCCGTCCGAGAAGAACGCGATTTTCTCGGCGATGAGGCCGGATTGGGTAAGGAGGCCGTTGATAGCGCCGTACTCCGACTGGAACATCCAGCGCCACATCAGCCCGCTCATCACGTAGGGCAAAACCCACGGAACGATGACCGCAGTCCGGAACCAGCCACGTCCTGTGAGGTCCTTGTTGAGAAGCAAGGCGATACCGAGCCCCAGTGCGAAGGAGATACTCACGCTCAGTCCGACGTAGATGACGGTGTGCCACGTGATCGAGACGAAGTCGGGAGCGAATCCAAAGACCGACCCGGGACCCTCGGCGAAGATGAGCCGCTGAAAGTTTCGGAAGCCGACGAACTCCTTTTGTCCGTTGATCGGGTTCGTCCAGAAGACGCTGCTCCAGAGCAGCTTCAACGTCGGGTAGACGATTATCGCAGCGATCCAGAGCAACGTCGGACCGACAGTCAACGGGACGAACAGCCGGTCAAGTTTGCGTCGTAGTGATTGTTTTTCGGTTGACATTCTGAAATACGATGGGTAGTGATCGGGACGTTCCGGCACCGACGGGCTCAGAGCAGGCCGATGTCTTGGTACAGACGTTCGATGTTACTCTGTGCCGTCTGTAGCGCCTTCTTCGGGTCCTTGTCGCCCAGGAGCGCGGGCGTGATCTGTTCGGAGAGGTAGTCGTCGACCTGCGCCTGTGCGAGGTAGGTCTCACTCTGTGCGTGTTCGAGGTTGAACTTCATGTCTTCGAGCAGCCAAGAGGGGTACTGACTCTGAATCTCGGAGGAGTCGTAGACCGACGGGATAACCGCGGGGTTACCCTCGACTTTCATATTCGTCTTCGCGGACTCTGGCGTCGTCATGAAGCGAGCGAACTCCTTGGCTGCCTCTTTGCGCTCCGAGAAGGCGGAGACGCTGATGCCATTGGTGTCTTGGAACGTCGCGCGGGAACTCGGCCCCTTCGGGGGTTTCGCGCTGCTGAGGCGGTCTGCACTCCACGCGTCGGCGTCGAGTACGCGAGAACCGAGGGGCGTCCAGGACTCGACGGACGCAGTCTGTCCGGCGATAAACGTGTCACCGACGCCGCCCTCGCCCATGCTGGAAATGCCGTTGGGGATCAGGTCGTTCTCGCGGAGTCGGGTGAAAAAGTCCATCACCTCCATCCCCGCATCGACGAACGTGGGTTCGTTACTGTCGTTGAACAGTTTCCCGCCCGCCTGGTAGACGAACTGCTTGAAGGTGAAAACGTCCTTGTTCGCCCACGTGAACGCGAAGGGTGCGGTATCGTCCGTCTTGAGCTGCTTCCCCTTCGAGACGACTTCGTCCCAGGAGTTCGGCGGTTCGCTGACGCCCTGGGCCTCGTAGTGTTCCGCGTCATAGAGGAACGTCCCCCACTTGCCGAACTCCGGTGCCATGTACGCACCGTCCTCGAACGTGACGAGTTCCTGGAGATTCGACGGGAAATTCGACATGTGGCTGTCCCCGAGGTCGAGCGGTTCGATCCAGTCGGACGCGACGAAGTCGGCTAGCCACCACGTCGGTCCGTTGAACACGTCGACCGTCGAGTCCTTGTTCCGCCAGATCGTGGTGAGACTCGTCTTGAGATTGTTCCAGGGCGTTTCGTTCACTTCGACCGTGATACCCGTCTCCTCCTCGAAGCGCTTGATATTCTCGGCGGTTCCCGGATCGTACTTGAGGCTCCCCGCGTTGTAGAAGACGATTTTGTCGGCCATCGAGCCCGAACTGCTCCCAGTGGTCGTACCCGAACTCTCGGTCGTACCCCCACTGTCCGAACTCGAAGTACCACTACACCCTGCGAGCGCCGCGACACCGGCCGCGCCTGCCGCCGTGATGAACTGTCGCCGAGTTCCCGTGCCTTTGTCTTGCATACAATTGCTCACGAGAAATGCAATCATAATAAATATTGGGGACTGTTGAACTATCTCGTTCATCAGAAAATCACGAAAGCTGGACGTTAGATTCAGATTATTTGCTATCAATCGGTGATAGAAGCCCTAAAATAGGATTTCACAGATGTTCAATTACCATCAGTAATTTATTGAACGAAAGAGGTATTGAACGAATTCGTTCAATCAGTGCCGATAGTTCGTTATATATTCACGCCGTTGCTTCCGGGTCTCGGGCAACGTCGAGGTTCATCGCTACCGTCTGGGTCCTCACGCGGCGTACCATCGACACGCAAAGGAGATTCGAACGGCCCGATTCGCGTGAACTCATCCGCCACGTGACCACGACGTCAATCCCTCCTACTGACGAGCGTAACCGGCCCAATTCTGTGGTATAAATCACGAATCATCCCGATTAATTGCGCTACTGTAGCGTGCCACCAAAGGCCGTGAGAGCGCCCACACCACCGAATTTATCAGTCAATGACGGGAAGCAACAGGTAATGGGAGAGCTATCCGAATTGTTCGCGCCGAACCGAATCGCGGTGGTCGGTGCGACCGAGCGCGAAGGAGCAATCGGGCGGGCAATCATGGACAACCTCATCGACGAGTTCGACGGTGAGGTCGTTCCGGTCAACCCCAAGTACGACGAACTGTTCGGCCTGCAGTGCTACGGTGATGTCGGCGAGACGGACGCCGACCTCGCGGTCATCGTCGTTCCTCCGAAGGTCGTCCTGCCGGCCATGAAATCCGCCGGGGAAGCGGGTATCCAGAACGTGGTTGTCATTACCGCCGGCTTCGGCGAGACGGGCAGCGAAGGTGCCGCCCGCGAGCAGGAACTCCGCGACATCGCCGAGGAGTACGACCTCAACGTCGTCGGCCCGAACAGTCTGGGCATCATGAACACGGACGTCGGCATGAACGCGACGTTCGGCCCCGACATGGCCCTCGACGGCAACATGTCCTTCATGAGCCAGTCGGGCGCGTTCATCACGGCCGTCATCGACTGGGCAAACGACGAGGACATCGGCTTCAAGGACATCGTCTCTTTAGGTAACAAGGCCGTCCTCGACGAGGCCGACTTCATCGAGGCGTGGAACGACGACCCCGACACCGAGGTCATCATCGGCTACCTCGAAGGCATCTCGGCGGGCCGCGAGTTCATCGACTCCGCCCGCGACGTGACGAAGGACACGCCCATCGTCCTCGTCAAGTCCGGCAAGACCGACGCCGGCGCGCAGGCCGCCTCCTCGCACACCGGCACCATCGCCGGCTCCGACGCCGCCTACGAGGCCGGCCTCGAACAGGCGGGCGTCATCCGCGCGGACTCCGTCCAGCACCTGTTCGACACCGCCCGCGTGCTGGGCGACCAGCCGCTCCCCGAGAACAAGGACGTGGCCGTCATCACGAACGCCGGCGGCCCCGGCGTCATGACGACCGACGCCATCGGCGAGTCGGAACTGCAGATGGCCGACTTCACCGACGAGACGCTCGAAGCCTTCTCCGAGTCGCTCCCCGCCGAGGGGAACATCTACAACCCGGTCGACATCGTCGGCGACGCCGACAACGACCGGTTCAAGGAGGCCCTCGACGTGGCGCTCGCCGACGACAACGTCGGCATGGCGCTCGTCCTGACCTGCCCGACGGCCGTCCTCGACTACAACCAGCTCGCCGCCGACACCGTCGAACTCCAACAGAAGTACGACAAGCCCGTCGCCGCCTGTTTCATGGGCGGCGAGCGCGTTGACGCCGCCTCCGACGTGATGAAGGACGCCGGCATCCCGAATTACTTCGACCCCTCGCGCGCCGTCGACGGCCTCGAAGCCCTCTCGAAGTACGCCGACATCCGCCAGCGCGAGTACGACGCGCCCACCGAGTTCGACGTGGACCGCGAGCGCGCCCGCGAAATCCTCGAAACCGTCAAGGAGCGCGACGAGACCCGCCTCGGCGTCGAGGCGATGGAACTGCTCGACGCCTACGGCATCGAGACGCCGACCGGCGACATCGTCGACGACCCCGCGGACGCCCTCGAAGTCGCGGAGCGCATCGACGGCGACGTCGTGATGAAAATCGTCAGCCCGGACATCCTCCACAAGTCCGACATCGGCGGCGTCAAGGTCGGCGTCGAAAACGAGGACGTCTACGACGCCTACGAGGACCTCATCACCCGCGCGAAGAACTACCAGCCCGACGCCAACATCCTCGGCGTACAGGTCCAAGAGATGGTGAACCTCGACGACGGCGTCGAGACCATCGTCGGCATGAACCGTGACCCGCAGTTCGGCCCGCTCATGATGTTCGGTCTCGGCGGCATCTTCGTCGAAATCCTCGAGGACACGACGTTCCGCGTCGCGCCCGTCTCCGAGGTAGAAGCCGAAGACATGACGAAGGAAATCGACGCCGCGCCGATGCTCCGCGGTGCCCGCGGTAACGACCCGGTGGACATCGGCGGCATCACGGAGACCATCCAGCGGCTCTCCCAACTGGTCACTGACTTCCCCGCCATCCTCGAACTCGACATCAACCCGCTCGTCGCGCTGCCCGACGGCGTGAAGGCCGTCGACGTTCGACTCACCGTCGACCCGGACGAACTTTAAACACTTCACCACCCTACCATTCAACAATGAACACGGTACTCGTCACCTCGACCGGAGAAAGCACCGGGAAGACCGCAATCACGCTCGCACTCGGCGTCCTCGCCAAGGAGCGCGGACTGGACGTGGGCTACATGAAGCCCAAGGGCACCCGCCTGCAGTCCAGCACCGGCAAGACCCTCGACGAGGACCCGATGCTCGCCCGCGAACTGCTCGACATCGACGCCGAGATGCACCAGCTCGAACCCGTCGTCTACTCCCCGACGTTCATCCAAGGTGCCGTTCGCGGCAAGGAGAACGCCGAGGAGCTTTCGGAGGTCATCTCCCACCACTTCGAGGACATCTCGGCCGGCAAGGACCTGATGCTCATCGAGGGCGGCGGCTCCTACCGCACCGGCGGCATCGTGGACCTCACCGACGGCGACGTGGCGAACCTCCTCGACGCCGAGGTCATCCTCGTCGCCGACTACCAGCACCCGAGCGACCTCGACGACGTGGTCGCGGCGGTCGAAGACATCGGCCCCGACCGCCTCGCGGGCGTCGTGTTCAACCGCGTGAGCGACGCCTCCTACGACGAACTCGAAACCGAGGTCGCGCCGTTCCTCGAAGCCCGCGGCGTCCCCGTCCTCGGCGTCGTCCCGACCGAAAAGGACCTCGCGGGCGTCACCGTCGAAGAACTCGCGAACGAACTCGGCGCCGACTTCGCCACCGACGCGCCGACCGACGCCTTCGTCGAGCGCTTCCTCGTCGGCGCGATGGGCGGCGACGCGGCGCTCCGCTACTTCCGCCGCACGAAGAACGCCGCAGTCATTACCGGCGGCGACCGCGCGAACATCCAGCGCGCCGCGCTCGAAGCCCCCGGCGTCAAATGTATCATCCTCACCGGCGGCCACCGACCCGTCGGGGCCGTCATCGGCAAGGCCGAAGAGAAGGGCGTCCCGGTGCTCCTCGTCAACGGCGACACCCTCTCTGTGACCGACCGCGCCGAGGACATCGTCAGCACGGGCCGCACCCGCGACGAGCGCACGGTCAACCGGATGCGCGACCTACTGTACGAACACGCCGACATCGACGCCATCATCGGAAACATCGAGCCGTCCGGTGACGGCGCGGCCGACGGTGACGACGACGAGTAACGACCGACGCGACGGCACCATCGACTGCGTTGCTTTTTTCAGACTTCTGACTCAGACCCCGCTCTCGCCGCCTTCGACCCCGTCGAGGTAGTCGTTGACGAGCGACGGCGCGACGACGCCGACGGCGAGCAGCGCGAGAAACGAGAGGGCGAACTGGTCGGTGGCCGATTCCACGAGATACGCGACGGGGAGGGCGGCGAGAACGAACACGGTGACAACGAGCGTCTGTCGGGAGACCATACGCCCGCTACGGTAGTCAGCGAGTTAACAGCTTTGCGCCTAACAGCGCCAGCCGCGGTCGGTGTCGTTCAGGAGTTCCGCGCCGTCATCGGTGACGACGACGAGGTCCTCGATTCGGACGCCGAACTCGTCGGGGAGGTAGATTCCCGGCTCGACGCTGAAGACGTTCCCGACCTCGAGTTCGCGGTCGCTCCCGGCGACGATGTAGGGTTCCTCGTGCACGTCGAGGCCGACGCCGTGGCCGGTCCGATGGATGAAGCGGTCGCCGTAGCCCGCCTCCTCGATGACCTCGCGGGCCGCGCGGTCGACGTCGCCGGCAGTGACGCCCGGTTCGACGGTCTCGACGGCGGCGGTCCGGGCGGCCTGCACGACGCCGTGGACCTCGGCGAACGCCGCGGGCGGCTCGCCGGCGAAGACGACGGTCCGCGTCTGGTCGCTCGGGTAGTGGTCGACGACGGTGCCGAAGTCGAGGACGACCGGGTCGCCCGACTCGATGACGCGGTCGCCGTGGCTGTGGTGTGGCATCGCCCCGTTCGGGCCGGAGCCGACGAGCGGCCCGAAGGGAATCCCCTCGCCACCCTCGTCAGAGAGGAGTCGCTCGATTTCCGCGGCGAGTTCGTTCTCGGTCATGCCGACAGCGTCCTCTCCCATGTCGCGGACGCGCTCGACCGCGCGGTCGACGGCCGCACCAGCGCGGCGGAGTGCGTCGAGTTCGGCGTCGTCCTTCCGCGCGCGGAGTGGAGCGACGACCTCGCTCGCGAGACCGAAGTCAGCGTCGGGGAGCGTCACCCGGAGGTCCTGCGAGAAACGGGCCCACATCGTGTCGTCGACGAGGACGCGCCCGCCGGCGAGGCCGAGGTCCGAGACCACGTCGGCGAGGGCGTCACGCGGGTCGTCGTCGTCGCTCCACGTGCGCACGTCCGCGACCCACGACTCGGCGCGGACCTGCGTCTCGTAGAGGTCGGGGACGAGAAACACCGGTTCGCCCTCGCGGGAGACGAAAAGCAGTAGGTGGCGCTCCGCGGGTTCCTCGTCGAAGCCCGAGAGGTACAGCAGGTTTCGGCTGGGGAACAGTACAGCGGCGTCGGCGTCCGCGTCGGCCAGTCGCTCCTGACAGGCGCGGGTCCGTCGTTCGAAGGGCGTCATGCGAGTGGGTACGGGCGGCGGATGAAAAGCGTGGGCGGTCCTACGCCCCGAGGTCGAGCGGGTCGTAAAGCTGGCCAGTGATGGACTCGAAGGCGTCGGAGGCGGTCACGAGACCGACTACGGAGCCGCCTTCGGGGTCGCGGACCATGGCGAGTTCCTGATTCTCCGCCTGGAAGCGGTCGATGAGGTCGCTGACCGAGAGGTCCGAGGGAACCGAAAGCGGGGGCGCGGCGATGTCGTCGAGCCGGCGGTCGCCCGACTGGAGGCGGTCGATGTTCGAGAGGACCGTCGGCGCGTAGACGACACCCCGAACGTCGTCCAGCGAGTCGCCGACGAGCGGGAACCGCGAGTGCTGGGGGTTCGCCCGGATTCGTTCGAGGCTCTCGTCGGTGCTCGCGTCGACCGAGAGCGCGACGACGCGGTCCGCGGGGACCATCACGTCGCGGACGGGTAACTCGCCGATTCGAAGCGCGTTCAGGACCTCCTCGCGGCGGTCCTCGGGAAGCGAACCCTGCGCGAGGATGTCGCCCATCTGGCTACGAACCTCCCCCCGGGTGAGCCGAGCGCCTTCGCCCGTGGAGCCGTCGCCACCCTCCTCCTCGTCGATTTCGGCTTCCTGCCACGACCGGGTTATCTCGACGCCGACGAGCGACAGCAGGCGCTTTGCCAGCCAGTCGGCGACGACGATGACCGGGTACATCAGCTTCGTCCAGCCGTACAGCACGGGCGCGGTGTACTTCGCCACCGTGCGAGAGCGCTCGACGCCGAGGTACGTCGGCACCTGCTCGCCGAGGACGACGTGCGAGAGGTTGATGACGACGAGCGCCAGACCCACCGATAGCGACGTGTGGGAACCCGCCGCCCCGCCACCGCCGAGGACCGCGTTGAAGGTGGCCGCGACGGCCGGTTCGGCGACGACGCCGAGGCCGACGCTGGCGATGGTAATCCCAACCTGACAGCCCGAGAGGTACACCTCCAGCCGCTCCGTCATCTCCCACGCCCGTTCGAGACCGCGAGAGCCCTCGAAGGCGGACTCGTCGAACTGCGGGACGCGCGTCATCGCGAACTCCGAGACGACGAAGAAAGCGTTCGCAAGCAACAATACGAGGCCGCCGCCGAGCCGGAGCGCGGTTTCGACACCTACCATGTGAGCCGAGCGTTCGAACCCGACTCCCCTGAGCGTGTCGGCTCCGGTACGACGTTGTGGTTTTTCGAGGAATTATTTTAAACTCAAAAATGTGCCGTAACAACTATGTTTTCGACGGCCGCGGTGTTTGGTATGCGTCAGCAACACAGGCGAACGTTCCTGAAGCTGAGTGGTTCCCTCCTCGGTGGGGTCGCCGCCGGGTCGACCGTCGTCGCAGCCGAGCGGACCGACCGGTTCATCGTCGACCTCGGGAGCGGCGACGTGTCGGCGGCGACGAGCGCCGACCTAGAGGTCGTCTACGACCTCTCGCCGGCCGGCGTGGTGGTCGTCGAGGGAAGCGAGTCGGCCGTTTCCGCGCTGAACGCGGCCTACGCGCCCGACGTGGAGATAGAACTCGACGGGCCGGCGGTCGAGGACGCGGCACCGGCCGGTGCGGTCGACGAACCCGGCTACGACGCGCAGTGGGACAAACAGAGCCAGCGGATTCCCGCGGTCCACAACGTGACCCGGGGCGAGGGCGCGCGCGTCGCCGTCATCGACACCGGCGTCGCCGCCGACCACCCGGACCTCGAACACGCGGTCAACGCGTCGCTCTCGCGGAACTTCACCGGCGACGGCTTCGGCGTGGGCGTCCCCGCCGGCGGCGACCACGGCACCCACGTCGCGGGCATCGTCGCCGCGAACGACGACAACGAGACGGGCGTCGTCGGCTCCGCGCCGGGGGCCGAAATCGTGGACTGCCGCGTGTTCTCGCCGAACTCGCTCGCCTCGTTCGCCGATATCCTCGCGGCCGTCGTCTACAGCGCCGAAATCGGCTGCGACGCCGCGAACCTCAGCCTCGGTGCCTACCCGGTCCCGCGACAGGGCGAAGGGAAGTTCTACGGCAAGGTGTTGAACAAGACGATGACCTACGCCAACCGCTCGGGGACCGTCCTCGCTATCGCTGCCGGCAACGACAGCGCGGACCTCCAGCACGACGGCGGCCTCATCAGCCTCCCCAACGAGGGGGCACAGGCGCTCAGCGTCAGCGCGACCGGACCTAAGGGCACCGCCTTCGACGCGGGCGACGAGGAAGAGGGACCGGAGACACCGGCGTTCTACACGAACTACGGGACCAACGCAGTCGGCGTGGCCGCACCGGGCGGCGACGCCCTCCTGTCCGCACAGGAGACGCATCCCGACACGTGGTTCTACGACCTCGTCTACAACACCGTCTCGACGCCCGCCTACGACGACGACGGGAACTACGTCGGCTCGGCGAACGGCTACGGCTGGAAGGCCGGCACCTCGATGGCCGCGCCGCAGGTCGCCGCCGCCGTCGCGCTCGTCCGATCGGTCGACCCGGACCTGAACGCGAATCAGGTCGCGTCGAAACTCGGCCGAACCGCGACCGTCCCCGAGGGGTCCGACAAGGAGTACTACGGAGCCGGCTACCTCGACCCGCTGGCCGCCGTCACCGAGTAACGACCCCATCGAGACACCTCTCAGGCCCCCGAGAGAGTCACCGAGCGACGTGATACCTTAGCTCTCGAACACCTTTATCTCGCGAGGCGTCGCATTGTCACTCATGAGTTGGAAAGCAATCGACGCCCTCGACGACGCCCGTGACGCCACGGCGTCGCTCCTCCTCCCGTTCGATGCGGGTCGATGGGCGCGCCTCGCACTCATCGCCCTCTTCGTCGGCGGCCTCGGCGGGAGCGGCGGTGCCGGAAGCAACACCGGAACGACCACTCCCACCGGAGGCGGGTCGACCGACATCCCAATCGACTCGCTGCCCGGCTTCGTGACGCCCGAAAACGTCTTCGCTGCCATCGTCGCGCTCGCGGCGATCGCTATCGTCCTCGGCCTCCTCTGGTCGTTCGTCGGCTCCGTGATGCAGTTCGTCCTCGTTGACGCCGTCGTCACGAAAGACGTTCGCATCCGCAAACCGTTCCGCGAGCGCTTCTGGCTCGGCGTCAGACTGTTCGCGTTCCAAATTGGCCTGCTCATCGCCATCATCACGGTCATCGGACTCCCGGTCGCGGCCGTATACTTCGGCTCCGTCGCGGTCACGCCCGCGATTGCCCTCCTCGCCATCCCGCTCGTCCTGCTCGGGCTCCTGTTGGTGTTCGTGGTCGCGGTCGTCATGCAGTTGACGACCGACTTCGTCGTCCCGACGATGATAGCCGAAGACCGCGCCCTCCTCTCGTCGTGGGGCCGGGTCGTGCCGGTGTTCCGCGCCGAATTCTCCGAGTTCGGGCTGTACGTCATCGTCCGGTTCATCCTCGGTATCCTCGCGAGCATCGGTATCGGTATCGCGGCCCTCCTCGCCCTGCTCGTCGTCGCCATCCCCTTCGCCATCGTCGGCGGCGCGGCGTTCCTCGCGCTCAACGCCGCGAACATCGCGTTAACCTCGACGGTCGGGCTGGTCGTCTTCGGCGCGCTCGGACTCCTGTTCGTCCTCGCGGCCATCGCGGTCGGCGCGGTCGTCCAGATGCCCGTCGTGACGTACTTCCGGTACTACTCGCTGTTCTTACTCGGAAGCACCGACGACTCGCTCGATCTCGTCTCGCAGTTCCGGTCCGACGACGACTCGTCGGCCCCGGAAGGCCCGACCCCCGCGTAAGGTTCACCGACTCGTTTTCGCCGTCCTGCGTCCTTTTTTCACGCCGTCGCCGACGTAACCGCCTCGCGGTCCAGTCGCCCGAGGAGCACGAGAATCGGAATCATCAGTACGCCGCCGACGACGAAGGGGGCCCAGAACGCGATGCCGGTGTAGAGCCCACCGGCCAGCGCCGGTCCGAACGTCCGGGCGAGGCTCCCGGCGCTCTGAGTGAGGCCGAACGCGCCGCCCTGCTCGTCGTCCGTTGCCGAGCGAGAGACGAGCGTGTTCAAGGAGACGTTCGTGAGAGCGTTGCCGAACGACAGCGGTGTCATCACGGCGAGGAGCGCGAGCACGCCCGCCGGGAGGACGGGACCGAACGGGAGGACCGCTCCGAGGTCGGGGACGAACGCGCCCAGTTGGGGAGAGAAGGGGACTGCCGCGAGCGTGAGCACCTGAATCGCCGCGCCCCCCACCGCGAGTCGGTACTCGCCGAAGCGGTCGGTGAGCGGGCCGACGAGGCCGCCCTGCACGACCGCGAGGACGACGCCGACGTAGGTGAGGATGATCGCGTTCTCGGTCGCGCCGTAGCCGTACTGGTCGTTGGTGAGGAAGATGAACTGGCTTTCGAGCGCCGAGAAGGCGAAGGAGACGAGGAAAAAGGAGGCGACGAGCGTGCCCAGCCCGGGCGACCGGAGTGCCGAAAGGAGCTGTTGGACGCGGGACTCGCGGTCCTCGGCTGGCGTCCCGCGCGCTTCGGGCGGCCGCGACTCGGGCAGGACGAAGAACGCGACGACGAGGTTCGTCCCGGTGATGGCCGCGGCGGCGAAGCTCGGAAGCGAGAACTCGGAGACGGGGACGAACGCAGGCAGAAGGTCCCGGGCGGCCGCGACGACCGGTTCGCTGGCGAAGAAGCCACCGAGCGCCGGGCCGAACACGAAGCCGAGGCCGAACGCGGCCCCGAGGAGACCGAGCCCCTTCGCCCGGTCGTCCGCCGCGGTGATGTCGGCGATGTACGCCTGTGCGGTGGCGATGTTGCCGCCCATCGCGCCCGCGAGCATCCGCGCGGTGAACAACACCGCAAGCGACCCCGCGACGCCGAACAGGAGCCACGCGATGACGCTCCCCGTGAGCGACAGGAGAAGCACGGGTCGCCGACCGCGGGAGTCCGACAGGCGGCCTAAAAACGGTGCGGCGAGGAACTGCATCGCAGAGTAGGAGGCGATGAGGAGGCTCCCGACGAACTCCGTCGCACCGAACGAGAGCGCGTACAGGGGAATCACCGGGATGAGGATACCGAAGCCGAGGAGGTCGACGAAGACGATGAAAAAGACCACCCCGAGCGCCCGACGCGGGTTCTCGACTGTCATCGTCTCCCCGTTGGCGGGGAGTCGAATAACCGCACCGATACCCTCCGCCTCGGGGGGGTAAGCGGTGATTAATTAATACGTTGACAATCCTGAGTGTCAGTATGTCCTTCGAATGGGTCTCGTACTTCACGTGCGAGGAGTGTGGGTTGGAACGCCCATCCCCGGAGGTTCCCTACGACCGCCTCGGGTACGCCGTCTGTCCGAGTTGCGGCGCTGAGACGCGCCCGGCCGTCTCGGCGACGGCAGACGCCTCGACGCTGGCGGATGGGTAGACACTTCGGGCTTGACGGTCACCTCCGGGTATGAGCTGGACGGAGGTCCGCCGAGACGACCGTATCGTAGAGTGGGAGCGAAGCGACGGCCACGCGACCATTCGGCTCCGTCACGGGCCGAACGCGTGGCACGTCAGGGTGGACCGACTCTATCAGTCCGCCGAGGGGCGCGGCTACGAGGGCGAGCGGTTCGAGTCGGAATCCGAGGCTCGCGAGACCGTCGAGGCGTGGAAAGACGAGTACGACGTGGAGAGCTGAGCTACTGGAGTCGGCGCGTCGTCTCGACCAGCGGGTGTCGCGCGTAGTCGACGATGTCGATGTCCGAGATAGATTTGAGGCCCTCTTTTTCGGCGGTCCGCTGCATTCCGAGTTCGACGGGGTCGTCGATGACGATGATGTAGGCGTCCATCTCCTCGATGCCGATTCGGTCGGCCGCGAGGACGCGGTGGTGGCCGTCGGCGAGGAGCAGCGTCCCGTTGTTGTCGATGACGACGAGCGGCTCCGCGAGGCCGCGTTCGAGTTCGTAGCGGCGACCGTCGAGTTCGTCGGCGTAGACGCGGGCCTGCGTGGGAATGAGGTTCGAAAGCGAGACCGTGCGGCGCTCCTGGTGGACCGTGATGCCGTGAATCTGCTCGAGCGTCCGCATGAGTTTGCCCACTTTCTCCGGCGTCGCGCGCTCGATTTGGCTCCGGATGACGTCGGTGTTCGAGATGATGCCGACGAGGTTGCCCGCGTCGTCGACGACCGGGAGCTTCTGGATGCCCGACCGGAGGATGACGCGGGCGGCGTCGTTCACGTCCATCTCGGGGTGAGCGACGACGAGGTCCGTCGCCATCACCGTCTCGATGGGGGCCTCGTCGTCGGCGAGGAGGATATCCCGCGCCGTGACGAATCCCTCGGCCTTGCGACCGTCACAGACGGGAAACCCGTTGTGCCCGTCGCTCTCCGCGATGCGTTGGGCGACGTCCGCGACCGTGTCGGTCGGAGAGACGGTCTGGACCTCGCGCGTCATGTACTCCTTGACGGTCGCTTTGGTACTCATCTCCCACCCCATAGGGCCACCGTCGGCAAAAACGTGTGGGCGTTCACTCATCGAGCGGGTACTCGAAGGCCACGTCGGTGTCCAGACTCGGCGTCGGCGTCGCGTGCTCCAGCGTCTCGAACATCCGCCCGGCGACGATGTCCGTGACGATGGTCGCGAGCGACTCCCGGGAGTCGTCGCCCACGTCGTCGAGGATGCCCAGTGGAATCTGTGCGCCCGCCATGTCCGCGTGGCCGCCGGCGCTCCCGATAGAGCCGAGGGCGTCGCGGAACGTCTCTCCGAGGTCGACTTTCGCCCCGCGGGCGCGACCGGAGACGTAGACGGTGCCGTCCATCAGTCCGTAGACGACCGTCACCTCGACGCCCTCCATCCCGAGGAGGTGGTCGGCGGCCTGCGCGAGCGCGTCCCGCTCGCGGATATCGCCGACGTTCGTCGTGAGGACGTTCCCCCGAACGTCGCGGTTCGAGATGGCGCGGGCGAGCGTCTCCATCGTCTCGGAGGTCAGACTCGGTGTCTCGACCCGTTCGAGCAGATCCATGTCGACGTGGGGGATGAGGAAGGCGGCGGCCTCGAAGTCGGCGGTCGAGACCTCCCGCGTGAAGTCGTTAGTGTCGACCTGAATCCCGAACAGGAGGGCCGTCGCCACCGTCGTGTCGGGGACGATGCCGAGCCGTTCGAGGTACTCCGCGAGCAGCGTGCTCGTCGCGCCGACGCCGCGTCTGAGGTCAACGTACGCCGCTTCGACCGGCGCGCGCGGCGGGTGGTGGTCGATGACGATGTCGATGGTCGTCTCCGGCGGCAGGCGGTCGTTGACGCCCGGTCGGGAGTGGTCGACGAGCGCGAAGCCGGCGTACTCGTCGTCCGCCGGAACCTCGTCGAGAACCCGAAGGTCCAAATCGAGGAGGTTCACGAGCGCGCGGTTCTCCTGATGAGAGATGTCGCCAAAGTAACACACGTCTGCGTCGACGCTCGCCCGCTCGGCGATGGCTTGCAGCGCCAGCGCCGCGGCGATGGCGTCGGGGTCCGGGTTGTCGTGCATCACGACCGCGAGCCTACCGTCGAGGTTTCGGAGGACGCGCATCAGGCGGTTCAACCGCTCCGTGTGCGACGTGCCGACGGCGTCGAGGATTCGCCCGGAGACGATTCGACGCGGGTCGATGACCTCGTCGGCCAGCGCGTCGATGTCGGCGCGGACCGACGGGTCGGCGTCGTCGCCGAGGTAGACGACGAGCGGTGCGTCGGGGAATCGGTCGCGGGCCGCGCGCGCCGCGTCGAGATTCGACGCCGAGGACTGCCCCCCGACGACGATGAGGTCGGCCGCGTCGGGGTAGTTCGACGGGTCGGCGGGGTCGCCCTCCCTCGCGGCGATGCCGTCCGAACGGAGGTCATCGGCGTGGCCTTTCCGGTCCGTGACGACCGTTACCGTCCCCCCGCGGTCGGCGAGTTGCTCGACGAGGTTCCCGCCGAGCGACCCGCAGCCGAGAACCAGGCGACGTACCATACACGGAGGGTCGGACTCCGGCCGCAAAACCCTACCGTCCTCCCATCCGGCGATGATATTATGTCATGCCAACGCATGACACATATACGATGGAACTCGAGACGCAACTACTCCCCGAGTCGCGCGCCGAGTCGTTCGTCCGAACCTGTCGAACCGTCGTCGGCGACGACCTCAGGAGCGTGACGTACTTCACGCACGACCGGTGCGACCAGATATACCTTCGAAGCGACCTCGAAGCCGACGCCGACCTCACCGGGTTCGTCGAACACGAGACCGACGGGTTTCAGGCGCGGACCGCCTACCGTGGCTCCGAACTCGGGAACTACCGGTACACTGTCCGCGCGTTCGACCACGGCTACCTGACGCGGGTGACCGACGACGACAAGGGCGTGTTCGTCACCACCGACGGCCTGACGCTCAGGCGCTCCGAGGAGTTGGCGTCGGCGCTCGGTGAGTTACTGCGAGAATAAAAGAAACCGAATCGAACCGAATCGCCGAAACGCTCAGAAGAGCGCCGCAGCGACGGTCTGGGCCGTCTCGATGACGGGCTGGAAGCCGGGCAGGAGCAGGACCGTCCCGACCGCGGCGAAGATAATCGCCACGTAGAGACCGACCGGCTGGCTGCCGATTTCGAGGGGCTTCGACGGCTCCTCGATCCACATCGCCTTCACGACACGGCTGTAGTAGAACAGCGACAGCGCGCTGTTGACCGCACCGAAGGCGGCGAGCCACCAGAAGCCGGACTCGATGGCCGAGTAGAACAGCGCGTACTTCGAGACGAAGCCGCCGAACGGTGGCAGGCCGGCGAGCGAGAACATGAAGACGGTCATCGCCGTCGCGGCGATGGGCGCCTTCGACGCGATGCCGTTGTAGTCCTCGAACGTGCGGCCGAGGCCCCACTTTTCGACCATGGCGATGAACAGGAACGCGCCCGTGTTCATGAAGCCGTAGACGAGCAGGTGGGCCATGCTCGCGCCGAGCACGTCACCGTTCGCGGCACCGCCGTCGACGGTGATGGCCGCGAGCCCGATGAGCGCGTAGCCGGCGTGCCCGATAGAGGAGTACGCCAGCATGCGCTTGACGTTCTCTTGGGTCGCCGCCGCGAAGTTACCGAGCGTCATCGTGACGACGGCGAGCAGCGCGAACAGAAGCGACCAGTCGACGCTCCCGCCGCCGACCGCGGTGACGGTCTCGAGGGGGAACGCGACGGTGAAGACGCGGAAGGCGACGGCGAAGCCGGCCGCCTTCGACGCCGACGAGAGGAACGCGCTCACGGGAGCGGGCGCGCCCTCGTAGGCCTCCGGCGCCCAGAAGTGGAACGGAACGGAGGCGGTCTTGAACGCGAAGCCGCCGGCGATCATCAGCACGCCGAGGCCGAGGACGCCGACGAGTTCGGTGCCCTCAGCAAGCGTCGCGGCGACTTCCGGGAGCACCAGCGAGCCGGTGACGGCGAACACGAGGCTGATACCGAACGCGAACACCGCCGACGACAGCGCGCCGATGAGGAAGTACTTGAGGCCCGCCTCGATGCTGCCGCGGTCCTTCTTGAGGAACGCGACGAGCGCGTACGAGGGGAGGGACGCGAGTTCGAG
The DNA here is from genome assembly GCF_024136985.1 of Haloferax sp. AB510. Lineage (NCBI taxonomy): Archaea > Methanobacteriati > Methanobacteriota > Halobacteria > Halobacteriales > Haloferacaceae > Haloferax > Haloferax sp. AB510. The sequence continues at coordinate 29,059 of NZ_JAMYJY010000008.1, read as the reverse complement.
ACTGACGAAGACGGTCGCCAGCGAGTTCGCCATCCCCATGAGCGTCATACCGGTCGCGGCGAATATGACGAGCGAGTAGAACTCACCCTGGTACTCCTCGTCCGCGAGATAGTCGTAGGAGGCGACGGTCACCATCGCGGTGACGCTGGTGAAGATGAGCGTGAAGAACAGGCTCATCCCGTCGACGACGAGCGCGTCGCCGTACAGCGAAATCGCGCCGCCGGTGGACTCCATACCGGTTCCACCGATGAGGAACCAGGCGGCGATGCCGCCGGCGGCGAGCGCGCCGAGCGTCGCCGTGCCGGCCAGCAGGCCGTTGTTCGTGGAGTCCGGGTCGATGGTGTCGATGAGCAGCAGCGCGAGTCCCGTCAGCGCGAGCACGATGGCGGGAGCCGTCGCCGCCCACTCGGGGAGCGTCTGGAGGGGCGTCATCTAGAACGCACCTCCCAGTTCGAGAATCGGATTAACCGCGTCCTGAATCATCGTGAAGAAGATGTCCGGAGAGACACCGAGCACGATGGTGAGAAGCAGCAGCACCGCGAGGGGTGCGACGTCGTGGAACGGCGCCTCCGTGACGTCGTAGTCGCCGTCGAACCGGAAGGGTCCGAACAGCGTCCGCTGCATCGCGAACAGCAGGTAGCCGGCGACGATGACGATACCGAACATCGCGGCGCCGGTAAACAGCGGCATCGCCTCCATCACCGTGGACTCGAACGCGCCCTTGAAGATGAAGAACTCCGCGGCGAAGCCGGCCATGAGCGGCAGGCCCATGTAGCCGAACGCACCGGCGACGAAGATGCCCGCCGTGACGGGCATCCGGTCGGCGATACCGGACATGTCCGACACCATGCGCGTGTGGGTCGTGTTGTAGATGACGCCGACGGCCATGAACATCAGACCGGAGATGAGGCCGTGGGCGACCATCTGGAAGGTCGCACCGCCGACGCCGTAGGTGGTGTAGGCGATGAGACCGAGGATGACGTACCCCATCGACGAGACGGAGGAGTACGCGACGATACGCTTGAGGTCCTGCTGTGCCAGCGCGAGAAGCGCGCCGTAGATGACGCTCGCGACGGCGAGCAGGGCGATGGGCAGCGCGAAGGCGCGCGCCGTCTCCGGCAGCATCGTGAAGTTGAACCGGAGCAGGGCGTACGTACCCATCTTCAGGAGGACCCCCGCCAGCATGACCGACACCGGCGTGGGGGCCTCAACGTGTGCGTCCGGCAGCCACGTGTGAAGCGGGGCGACCGGGACCTTGACCGCGAACCCGAAGAACATCGCGATGAACGCGACCGACGCGAGCGCGCCGGCCGACAGTCCCGCGAAGCTTCCGAGCTGCCCGGCCTGCAACGCTTGGGCAATCTCGGGCAACCGCAGCGACGTAATCGAGTCGCCGAGGCCGAACACCAGCGAGATGAACCCGATGAACATCACGAGCGACGCGATGTTCGTGTAGACGAAGAACTTAATCGCCGCGTACTTGCGGCGGGGACCGCCCCAGACGCCGATGAGGAAGTACATCGGGACGAGGACGGCCTCCCAGAAGACGAACCAGACGAAGAAGTCGAGCGCCGTGAAGACGCCGAGCAGGTTCGCCTCCATCAGGAGCATCAGCCCGAAGAACTGGGACTGACGCTCCGCGATCGGCGTCCAGGCGCTGACGATAGCGAGCGTGGTGAGGATGGTCGTGAGGACGACGAGCGGCATACTGATGCCGTCGACGCCGACCATCCAGTGGAGGTCGTACTGGCCGAGTTGCAGCCAGACGACGTCTGTCTCGAACGCGATGTTCCCGCCGAGTAAGGCGTTCCCGCTCGCGTCGTACTGTTGCCACATGTAGAGGCTCCCGATGACGGGAGCCAGACTCAGCGCGAAGGCCGCCTTGCCGGCGTACCGGTCCGGCAGGACGAAGGTGACCAGCGCGGCGAGGAACGTGACTGCGATGAGCGCTTCGATTATCATGCGAACCAACCTCCGAGCAGGCCGAGACCGAGAAGCAGCGCGGTCAGACCGAGCGTGAGGAGCGCCGCGTAGTTGCTCACCACACCGGTCTGAATGCGCTTGACGCGACCGCCAGCGAACAGGCTCACGCTGGAGATACCGTTGACGACGCCGTCGACGATACCCTGGTCGAACTTATCGAGGACGCGCGAGATGGGCTGGACGACGCCGGTCGCGATCCAGACCTGGTACTCGTCCTGGTAGTAGTTGTTGTACAGTACGGTCTTGATGCTCCCGAGCTTGTCCGTGTGTTCGATGGGCTCGGGGACGTTGTACAGCACGTGTGCGAGCGCGGCACCGCCGAGCGCGAAGCCGAGCGAGACGGCCGCACCGATAGCGACCGTTCCGGCCTCGCCGCCGATGTAGCCCGAACTGTACGGGATGAGTTCGGCGTAGTGGTGCGCGTTCAGCGAGCTGAAGCTTCCGTCGAGGAACTGGTGCAGGAAGTCGATTCCCTTGATGCCGAAGAGCTTCTCGACCGGGACCATGTTGACGAGCCCGGTCGTCGCGGCGAGCACGCCGAGAACGGCGAGCGGACCCTTGACGTTCCAGCGAACGCCGTGGGGGTCACGCGCCGTTCCGGACCGTGGCTCGCCGTGGAAGGTGAGGAACACCATCCGGAAGGTGTAGAACCCCGTGAAGAACACGGCGAGCAGGCCCATCGCGTACGCAGCGAGCAGAATCGGACTGCCACCGAGGCCGTGAATAAGCGTCTCGTAGAGGACCTCGTCTTTCGACCAGAAGCCTGCGAACGGGACGATACCCGCGAGGGCGAGCGACCCGGAGAGGAACGCGTAGTAGGTCACGGGCATCTTGTCTTTCAGACCGCCCATGTCCCACATGTTCTCGTTGTGGTGCATCGCGATGATGACCGAACCGGCACCGAGGAACAGCAGCGCCTTGAAGAAGGCGTGCGTCATGAGGTGGAACGTCGCCGCGACGTAGCCACCGGCACCGAGGCCGAGCATCATGTAGCCGTACTGGCTGATAGTCGAGTACGCGAGCACCTGCTTGATTTCTTTCTTGACGACGCCCATGGTCGCCGCAAAGAGGGCGGTGAAGCCCCCGATGAGGGCGATGATGGCGAGCGTCGTCGGCGTCAGCACGTAGAACCCGTACATCCGGGCGACGAGGTAGACACCGGCCGCAACCATCGTCGCTGCGTGGATGAGCGCGGAGACGGGCGTCGGACCTTCCATCGCGTCCGGGAGCCACGTGTGCAGAGGGAACTGTGCGGACTTCCCGACGACGCCCCCGAGAACGAGGAGGCCGACGACGGTGAACCACGCCTGTTCTCCCATACCGAGGAACGTGTTGACCGAGTGTTCGCCGTTGAGCGCTTCCTCGGCGAGAACCGGGAAGGCGTCCGGGCCGGCGAAGGCGGCGGAGCCGAACGTCGCGAACACCGCGACGACGCCGATGAGGAAGAAGTAGTCACCGAAGCGGGTGACGAGGAACGCCTTCTTCGCGGCACTCGGCGGGCCGTCCTGCCGGAAGTGGAAGCCGATGAGCAGGTAGGAACACAGGCCCACCAGCTCGAAGAACATGAACGCCATGAGCAGGTTGTCGGCGACGACGAACCCGAGCATGGAGGCGGTGAACAGGCCGAGCCCGGCGTAGTAGCGCGGGAGGCCAGTCTCGCCCTCGTCGTTCATGTAGCCGAGGCTGAAGATGTGGACGAGGAGCGCGACGAGCGTCACGATGACGAGCATCATCGACGAAAGCGGGTCGATGAGTAGACCGAACGTCAGGTTGATGGCGTCGAGGCCCTCCGCCCACGTGTAAATCGTTTGGTTGTAGGTCTGTCCGCCGCTGACGGCGAAGAACGTCGCGATCGACAGGACGAACGAGCCCGCCGTCGCGCCGATACCCGCCAGCGCGCCTCCCTTCGGCATGTACCGTCCCGCCCCGAGCGCGATCAGGAACGAGAGGAACGGGAGGAGGACGATGGCCGGAGCGAAGTCTAAGATACCTGCCATAGATTACCACCTCATCGTGGTCGCGTTAGTCACGTCCACGCCGTCGAAGTTGCGGTACAGTACGAGGATGATGCCGATACCGACCGCCACCTCGGCGGCGGCGAGCGCCAGCGTGAACAGGGTGAACGTCTGGCCCGTCACGTTGCCCCAGTAGTAGGAGAACGCGACGAGGTTGATGTTCGCGGCGTTCAGCATCAGTTCGACCGACATCAGGAACAACAGCGCGTTCCGTCGAGTCAAGAGGCCGAAGATGCCGATACAGAACACGGCGGCCGACAGGACGAGGTAATACTGCGCGGGGACCATCAGTTGTCACCCTCCTCGTCGTCGAACAGCGTCTGCTTGAGTTCCCGACCACCGTCGGTCAGGATAGTCCGCATCTGCCCCGTAGTAGTGTCCTCGCGGCGAGCGAGGAGCACCGCGCCGGTGAGCGCGGCGACGAGCACGAGGTCGATGATTTCGAATGCGACCAGCATGCTCTCGCCGTCGACGCTTCCGAACCCGAGGTTGAACATCGAATAGCCGATGCTCGCGGTGATGTTTGCTCCCTCTGGGAACCCCTGTGGGTTCGGGAACGACGCACCGAGGAACACGACCGCCATCACGACGAACAGCGCGACGGCAGCGAGTCCGGGCACGAGGTGCGAACCGAGTTTCAGCTGCGGTTTGGTTGTCATGTACTACTCACCTCCGGATTGATACGCGTCAGCATCACGGCGAACGTGATGAGAATCAGTACCCCGCCGACGTAGACGAGGACTTGCATGGCGGCGAGGAACTCCGCCTGCAACATCACGTAATGCACCGCGACGCTCAAGAGCGCGCCCCCGAGCAGGAGTGCGGAATGCCAGATGTCCCGCACGAGGACGACGCCCAGGCTGCAGCCCACGGTAATGAGGGCGAACAGCGCGAACGCGATGGTTTCATAAACCATTGTGTATGTCTCCTTGAGATATCCCTTTGAACATTTCGAGAACGTCCTCAGCGTCCGGTAGCGGACGCGGGCTGACGGGACTCGAACGATTCACTCGCGGTCATGTTACTGGTAGTCGACCTCTCCTTCGCCCTCGCCGATCCACGCGTTGCGGTCGGGGTTGCGGGAGTTGAGCGGGTCGATGTCCTTGTACCACGGGACGTTCTTGAGCTGTTCTTTGTTGTAGACGAAGTCGTTCTTGGTGTCCGCCGTGAACTCGAAGTTCTGCGTGAGTAGGATGGCGTCGACGGGACAGACCTCCTCGCACAGCCGGCAGTAGATACACTGGCCGATGTGGAGGTTGTACTGCTCGCCGTTGCGCTTGTCGTCCTGAACGATCTGAATCGTGTCGTTCGGACAGACGTTCTCACACTGACGGCACCAGATACACCGCTCTTGGCTGAACTTGTGGACGCCGCGGAAACGCGGGCTCACTTCGGGCGCGGTCTCGGGGTACTCGACCGTGAACGTCTGCCCGTCGAGCGCGTGCTTCAGCGTCACTGCCATGCCTTTGAGGATTCCGATCATGCAATCACCCCCACGATGATGGCCGTGAGAACCAGGTTGGCGAAGGAGAGCACGAGCATCCCCTTCCAACCGATTTCGAGGAACTGATCGACGCGAAGGCGCGGAACCGCGGAGCGCGCCCACTGGGTGAACAGGAAGAACGCCCAGATTTTGATGGTGAACCAGACGAATCCGGGCAGGACCGGGCCCGCCGGACCGCCGAGGAACAGGGTCGCCGCGATAGCGCCGCCGAGGAAAATGTGAATGAACTCACCGAGGTAGATGAGCACGAAGTAGACCGAGGAGTACTCGGTCTGATACCCGGCGACAATCTCGGTCGGCGCTTCGGGGATGTCGAATGGGTTGCGGCCGACCTCCGCGAGGTTCGCGATGATGAACAGCGCGAACGCGAAGGGGTTCACGAACGCGAACCACGTCGGAATCGTCACGCCCGCGACCGAAAGCAGCGGCTCGGCCTGCACGGCGACGATTTCGCTCATGCGGAGCGAGCCGGCGAAGATGACGACCGAGGCCGCCGTGACGACGAGCGGAATCTCGTAGGCGATGTTCGCCGCGACGGCGCGGAGCGCACCGATGAGCGAGAACTTGTTGTTCGACGCGTAGCCGGTCATGACGATGCCAAGCGAGGCGATAGACGCCGCGGCGAAGGCGAACGCGAGGCCGGTTTCGGGGTCCGCGAGCTGGATGCCGTTACCCATCGGGATGACGGCGAATCCGAGCAGCGCAGAGAAGGGAATGACTATCGGCGCGAGGTCCCACGCGGGACGGTCGACGCCCTCGGGAACAATGAGCTCCTTCGACAGCAGACGGACTGCGTCCGTGACGATGGTCAGGAGACCGAACGGACCGATTCGGTTGACCGCGATACGGTCACCGAAGGCGGCCGTAATCTTCCGTTTGGCCCACGGCCCGGCGAACGCCGTCATGATGAGCATGATGTTGGCGACGAGGAACGCGCCGACGAGTCCGCCGACAACGTCCCCGAGGACGCCTTCGAGGCCGAGGAGGCCGCTGATCGTGTCCGGAAGGACCGCTTGCAGACTCATTACCGGTCCACCTCTCCGAGAACGATGTCGAGACTGCCGAGCGAGGCAATCATGTCGGGGATGTACTCACCCTCGGACATCTCGGGGAGCGTCTGCAGGTTCGAGAAGCACGGACTGCGAATCTTGAAGCGGGCCGGCTTGTCGGTGCCGTCGGCGCGAATGTAGATGCCGAGTTCGCCCTTCGCGCCTTCGACGGCGCGGTAGATTTCCGTGTCCTCTTCGGGCTTCAGGGTGCGCGGAACGTTGGCCTGGATGTTCCGCTCGTCTTCGGGCCAGTCTTCGAGCAGGTCGACACACTGCTGGATGATCTTGGCCGACTCCTCGACCTCGCGCATACGCACGAGCAGGCGCGAGAAGTTATCGCAACCGTCCTCGACGACGACGTCCCAGTCGAGTTCGTCGTAGTAACCGTAGGAGTCGTCGCGGCGGAGGTCGTAGTCGATGCCGGAGCCGCGAGCGACCGGTCCGGTCGCGCCGTAGCTCTTTGCGACTTCCGGCGGCAGGACGCCCGTGCCGACCGTACGGGCCTGGAGGATCTCGTTCGAGGTGATCATGTCGTGGTACTCCTCGAGGGCCTGCGGAAGCCCGTCGAGGAAGTCACGAATCTTCTCGAAGAACTCCTCGCGGGGTTCGGGGAGGTCCCAGACGACCCCGCCGAGCCGGAAGTAGTTGAACATCATGCGCTGACCGGTGAGGTCTTCGAGGATGTTCTGGACGATTTCACGGTCCCGCATGGCGTACATGAAGATGGCCGTGAAGTCGCCGTACACGTCCAGCGCGAACGTACCGAGCGCGATCATGTGCGACGCGATGCGGCACAGTTCCGCGCTCATCGTCCGGATGATCTGGGCGTACTCGGGGACCTCGATATCCGCGAGGTCCTCCGCGGTGCGGGCGTAGGCCCACTCGTTCAGGAGACCGGCCGAGATGTAGTCCCAGCGGTCGGGGTACGGCATAATCTGGTGCCGGTAGGTCCCCTGCTGACACATCTGCTCCTCGCAGCGGTGGAGGTAGCCGATGTCGGATTCGAGGTCGACGACCTGTTCGCCGTCGACGACCGTCTCGACGTGCAGCACGCCGTGGGTCGCCGGGTGGTGGGGTCCGATGTTGATGTACATCGTGTTGCTGTCCCCGGCGCGGTGGTCCTCTTCGAGCGGATTCGCGTGCTCGCGGAGCGTCGCGATCTGCGGGCGGTCCTGGTCGTAGTCCAGCCCGAGCGGGTGGCCCTGCCACGTCTCCGGCAGGAGGATGCGGCGCAGGTCCGGGTGGTCTTCGTACTGGATGCCGACGAGGTCGTACGCCTCTCGCTCGTGCCAGTCGGCCGTCCGGAACACCGGTTCGGCGGACTGACTGACCGGGTTGTCCTTCGACGTAGGCACGACGACCGAGACCTCGTCGGTCCGGTCGTCGAACTTCGTCAGGTGGTAGATCGACTCGTAGCGGTCCTCGTACTCCTGTGCGGTCACACACGAGAGGTGGTCGAAGCCGGCCTCGTCTCGGAGCTTGAACAGCGCGTCTTGGACCTCGTCGGGACGGATGACGAGGCCGGGCGCGTTCATGTGCTCTTCGCGGCCGACGACGAGGTCGCCGAGCAGGTCGGCGAGTTCGTCGCCGCGGCTGACGCCCGATTCGAGTTCCGCGGGTTCGTCGGACTGTTGCTCTTCGAGACTCATGGCGAATCAGCCCAGTTGTACCGCATAACGAGGTCGTCCTCGTCGATCTGCGCGGCGAGTTTGTCGACGATTTCGTCGCGCTCGAGGTCGCCGAACTGCTCCAGTTCGTACGGCTTGACCGTCACCGGACTGGACTCGCCGTTCGCGATGCGCTCTTGGAGCTTCGCGATACCGTAGATGAGCGCTTCCGGGCGCGGCGGGCAGCCGGGGATGTGGATGTCCACCGGGATGACCTCTTCTGCGCCCTTGATAACGTTGTAGCCCTCCTGGAACGGGCCGCCGGAAATCGTACACGACCCCATGCCGACGACGAACTTCGGCTCGGGCATCTGGTCGTAGACGCGCTTCATGCGCGGGGCGAACTTCGAAACGATCGTCCCCGGCACGATAATCACGTCGGCCTGTCGCGGCGACGCACGCGGCACACCCGCCGCGAATCGGTCCAGGTCGTGCTTGATCGCGTAGGTGTGCATCATCTCGATGCTGCAGCACGCGATACCGAACTGCAGCATGAACATCGAGGACCCGCGGACCCAGTTCATGAACTTGTCGAACTTCGTGAGGATGAACGGTGACGAGCCGAACGCCTCCCGAAGCTTCGAGTTGAACCGGTCGTCCGCCCCCGCCATCCGGGCATCGCGAGTCTCGGTCTGTACCTGTGTATCGTCAGTGACGAATGGTTTCTGTTCGCTACTCATGCATCTTGTCTCTCTGTCTTACGACGACTTGCCTGCGGGCTTTTGACCCACTTGACTGCGCCGTTGCGCCACGCCCAGACGAGGCCGACGACGAGGACACCGATGAAAACGAGCATCGGCGTCAGAATCGTCGCCAGCGACGCGCCCTGTTCGAGGGCAGAGCGGTAAATGACCGTCCACGGGAAAATCAGGACGGTCTCGATGTCGAACACGAGGAACAGCAGCGCGACCATGTAGTACTGAATGTTAAACTGGACGCGCGCCGTGCCTGTCGGCACCTCACCACTCTCGTACGTGGCACTCTTTCCTTGTTCCGGTACGCTTGGGCGAAGCAGCGCCGACACCGCCATCATCGCGAGCGGTAAGCCGACACCGACCAAACCCATCGCACCGATTGCAATCCAATCACTCATGCCGTGTCTCCCTGACGTGCGGCGGTTAGAAGCGCTCCCCTATAAACATTGATTTGTGTGTTTCGGGCGCGAGAGGGCTTCTATTTGGAAAATACGCGAGAGACGCCCGGAACCCCGCGCGGGCAGGGTTTCGACGCCGGGAACGGCTCTCGATTGCGGAAAACTGACTGGGGATAACGGGCGCTTCGCTACCGCGAGTCGCGGAAGCCCGCGACCCCGAGGTCGTGGAGCGCGGCCGAGGTCTCGGCCACGTCGGAAACGAGGTCCTCGTGGTACTCGACGAGCCGGTCTTCGAGTTCGGGGTACCCCCGAGAAAGCGCCTGTACGGCCGAAAGTGCGGCGTTGAATGACTTGCCGGCGTCGACCGCGACGATGGGCGCGCCCGTCGGCATCCCGATGACCGAGTCCACCGACTTCTCCTGAACGGGGACGCCGACGACCGGAAGCGGGTACGCGATTGAGGCGGTCATGTTCGGCAGGTCCGCGGACTTGCCGCCCGCGCCGGCGATGATGACCTCGACGCCGCGGTCGCGCGCGGTGTCGCCGTAGGCGTACATCAAGTCCGGCGTCCGGTGTGCTGAGACGACGTACGTCTCGTAGGTGAATCGCTCCTCGGGCGGCGCGTCGAAGTCCGTCTGTTCGCCGAACCCGAGCGTGTCCAGCGCCTCGTGCGCGCCGGACATCACGTCGAGGTCGGAGTCCGACCCCATGATGATTCCCACGTCGGGCGTCGTCTCGGGGTCGCGGTCGGCGTCGGCCTGTGCGTGCAGTTCGTCGATGAGGTCCCGTTCTGTCGTCATTGTGTATCAGTCGAAGTGTAGTCCGTCCCGGAGGTCGCGCGTGCGTGCGAGAAGCGCTTCGAGGTCGACATCGCCGTCGCCGACGGCGGTGAGGTGGCCCATCTTGCGGAGCGGGCGCACCTCGTCTTTGCCGTACCAGTGCAGCGAGACGCCCGATTCCGCAAGCGCGTCGTCGAGGCCGCCGAGGCGCGCGGGTCGGCTCTCGTCGACGGTGCCGAGGACGTTCGCCATCACGGTGGGCGACCGGCGGGTCGTCGCGCCGAGGGGCCACCCGAGGACGGCGCGGACGTGCTGTTCGAACTGCGAGGCGAGCGCGCCCTCGATGGTCCAGTGGCCGGAGTTGTGCGGGCGCGGCGCGACCTCGTTGACGAGCACGTCGCCCGCCGGGGTCTCGAACAGTTCGATGCCGAAGACGCCGCGGCCGGGCAGGTGCGAAAGCACCTCGCGGGCGACGCGGTCGGCCTCCTCGCGAACCTCGTCGGTCGTCCGCGCCGGGACGACGGTCTCGCGGAGAATCTCCTCCTCGTGGACGTTCTCGCCCACGGGGAAGGTCCGAATTTCGTCCTCACCGCGGATACCGATGACAGACAGTTCGCGCTCGAAGTCGACGAACGCCTCGGCCATCGCCGGGCCGCCGACCGCCTCGATGGCGGCCTCGGCGTCCTCGGGGTCGGTGACGGGGACGTTCCCGCGGCCGTCGTAGCCGCCGGTTCGGGCTTTCAGCATGACCGAGCCGAACTCGTCGAGTGCGTCGCGGAGGTCGGCCGCGTCGTCGACGCGGTGGAACGGGGGAATCGGAATGCCCGCCTCGCCGAAGGTGTCCTTCTGGACCAGTTTGTCCTCGATGGTCCGGAGCGCGTCGGGCGAGGGGTGGACATCGATTCCCTCCTCGGCGGCCAGTTCGTCGAGCAGGTCCGGGTCGGCGAGTTCGATTTCGAACGTCAGCGCGTCGGCCCGCGCGGCGAGTTCCGCCATCGCCTCGGGGTCGTCGAAGTCGCCGACGATTTGGTCGGCGACGGCCGATGCCGGGCAGTCGGGTGTCGGGTCGAGCACGACGATGTCGACGCCGAGCGGTGCGGCGGCCTCGCCGAGCATGCGCCCGAGCTGGCCCCCACCGACGACGCCGAGCGTGGGTCCGGGTACGGTGACGGTCACAGTCGCGGGTTCAGTACGTCGGTGCATAAACGTTGCCACATTATGTGTTCAAATAGGCACGTTCGTGGATACAATCGGGGCAGAAGACGCAGAACGAGCCGGGCGCTCGAACGCGTCGAACGCGAGAAAAATCGGGTCGTCGAACGCCGCAGGTCGGCGTCAGCCCCGCGTCTCGTTCGCGGTCGCGAGCGCGTCCTCGTCGATAAAGACGACCACGTCCTCGCTCCAGAGTTTGAAGGCGTGCTGGCGCACGACGTAGCCGTCGAGTTCGGATTCGAGTTCGGTTCGGTCCCACTCGTAGGCGATGACGACCGGCGGCGCGTCGGCGGTCACCTCGGAGACGTTCGCGTCCGGCGCGCTACTGGTGCGCTCGACGCCTGAGCCCTCGAAGTACCACGGGAACGGGAGTCGACTGTGCCACGAGGGCCCACCGAGTGGGTTCGACTCGTTGGAGACGTAGAAGTGCGTCTCGTCGCTGTCCGGCGGGTGGGTTCCGTACAGGAGCACGTCGGTTCCGGGGTTGGCGGCCGACACGCGCTCTACGTCGTCGAGCGTGGCCTTGAGGTCGTTTTCGGGTTGGGCCCACTGGAGCACCTCCTTGTCCTCGTCGGTCGAGGCGTTCCAGTAGTCGACGTTGGCGGCCGCGACGCCGCCGACTGAGGCGACGAGCACGAGCGCCGCGAGGCCGACGCCGACCGTGTCCTTGGCGTCGAGCGCCTGCACGCCGGAGCGGAAGACGAACGCCGCGCCGACCGCCGCCGGGACCGCGAGCGGGACGATCGCGTGGACGACGACCCACGGCGCTTGGATGTCGGTCGCCAGCGGGTAGCCGAAGATGCTCACGACGCCCCAGTAGGTCGCGAAGGCGACGAGCCAGCGGACCCGTCCGGCGACGACGCCGTACCGGTCCACGACGATGCCGACGAGCGCGAAGACGATGAGCACCGGCGCGCCGTAGACGAACGTTTCGAGGAAGTCCTTCAAGTACGGGAGATACTCGTGGGACTGGTGGCTTCCGCCGAGCCAACTGCCGAACATCTCGGAGACCGCGCCGACGGTCCCGGCTTCGAGAACGGGCAGAACCGCAGTTGAGCCGCCGAGCGCGTTCCAGAGGTCGGGCCGCGGCGCGTAGAAGAAGACGAAGACGGCGAGGAAGGCGAGCAGCCCCCCGAGGACGCCTGCGGCGTACCGAATCGCGCCGTAACTGAGACTTCCCGCCCCGCGTGCGCGAAGTCGGTCGCGGATGCTCGCGGGCAGTTCCGAAAAGAGGACATCGCGGGCGGACTCGCCGGCCGAGGTGCGGGCGAGCAGTCGGTGGTCGAAGACGAGGAACGCCGCCCCGAGGAAACACGCGAGGTAGACGACGTAGTTCTCCTTGGCTGCCGAGCCGGTCGCGAAGGAGACGCCCGCGGGGATGAGGTAGGCGAGGCGGCCGGTGTCGTACGCGCGGACGACGAAGCCGAGCGCGACGAACGAGAAGGCGGCCACCAGCACGTCGTTGCGCATGAACCGCGAGTAGTAGACCAAGATGGGATTCGCCGCGAGGAAGAGCGCGAGCGCGACCATCTCGTCGCGGCGGAGATGCTCTCGGAACAGCCAGACCGAAAGCGGGAGCAGGCCGCCGACGAGCGCCACGGGAAGTCGAGCCGTGAAGTCGGTCGCCGGGAGGACCGCGAAGAGATAGTCGTTGACGACGGGGAGAAACGGGCCGTGGATGATGGGCCGGTAGGAGAACTCGCCGGTCTCGTGATACCGAAGAATCCAGTAGCCGACGCGGCCTTCGTCCCAGTGGAAGATGCGGCCGCCGAGGTCGACGAGGCGGACGAGGAGGGCGACGACCACCGCGCCCGAAAGCGCCAGGAGGGCACGGGACCGAGTGACCGTCTCGGTCCCACTGTCAGTACTCATGCCCACCCATCGCGACGCCGACAATACAACTTTTGTGCTTGTCCGCCGCCGGACCAAATTCGGTCGGTGTCGGTAGTTCTTTTATCCGAGACGGGAAGGGTCGGCCATGGTCTCTCTCGGACTCGTCGTGGCCCGATTCAACTCGTCGGTCACGGAACAGATGGAGGAGGCGGCCCGCGACGCGGCCGCCGAGCGCGACGCAGAGGTGGTCGAGACGGTTCAGGTACCCGGCGCGTACGACTCGCCTCTCGCGGCCGACCGACTCGCCCGCCGCGACGACATCGACGCCGTCGTCGTCATCGGCGCAATCGTCACCGGCGACACCGACCACGACCGCGTCATCGCCGACGCGACCGCGAAGTCGCTGACTGAGGTCTCGTTGGACCGCGACAAGCCCGTCTCGTTCGGCGTCTCCGGCCCCGGCATGAGCGGCGCTGAGGCGCGCGAGCGCGTCAGCAAAGGTGCGGAAGCGGTTTACGCTGCGACTGATATGGTGGAGGCGTTGGCATGAACTTCGATTTCAGCGACCGAGTCGGCCGCGTCGAACCGAGCGCGACGCTCGCCATCTCGAACCTCGCGAGCGAACTGGAAGCGCAGGGCGAAGACGTGGTCGACCTCTCGGTCGGCGCACCGGACTTCCCGACCCCGGACAACATCACGCAGGCGGCGAAGGACGCGCTTGACGCGGGACACACGAGCTACACCTCGTCGAACGGAATCCCGGAACTCAAGGATGCAATCGCGGCGAAGCTCCGCGGGAACGGCGTCGACGCCGAGGCCGACGAGGTCATCGTCACGCCCGGCGGCAAGCAGGCGCTCTTCGAGACGTTCCAGACGCTCGTCGACGACGGCGACGAGGTCGTCCTCCTCGACCCCGCGTGGGTCTCCTACGAGGCGATGGTCAAGCTCGCCGGCGGCACCCTCAGCCGCGTCGACCTCGCACAGCACGACTTCAGGCTCGAACCCGCGCTCGACGAACTCGCCGAGACAGTCTCCGACGAGACGAAACTCCTCGTCGTCAACTCCCCGTCGAACCCGACGGGCGGCGTCTTCTCCGACGCGGCGCTCGAAGGCGTCCGCGACCTCGCGGTCGAACACGACTTCGCCGTCATCTCCGACGAGATTTACGAGCGCATCGTCTACGACGGCTTCGAGCACACCTCGCTGGGCTCCCTCGACGGGATGGAAGACCGCACCATCACCATCAACGGCTTCTCCAAGGCGTTCTCGATGACCGGCTGGCGGCTCGGCTACCTCCACGCCCCGTCGGACCTCATCTCGCAGGCCGGTAAGCTCCACTCGCATTCGGTCTCCTGCGCCGTGAACTTCGTCCAGCACGCCGGCGTCGAGGCGCTCTCGGAGCGCACCGACGACGACGTCGAGGAGATGCGCCAGGCGTTCGAGGCCCGCCGCGACATGCTCGTGGACCTCCTCGCCGAACACGACGTTGATGTCGCCGTCCCGAAGGGCGCGTTCTACATGATGCTCCCCGTCGACGACGACGACCAGGCGTGGTGTGAAGGTGCGATTCAGGACGCAAAGGTCGCGACCGTCCCCGGGAGCGCCTTCAACGCACCGGGGTACGCCCGAATCTCCTACGCCGCGAGCGAAGAGCGACTCCGCGAGGCCGTCGAGCGCCTCGCCGAGCACGACTACATCTAATCCCCCGCTGCGACCCGACTTTTCTACCGTCGTATCGAGCCCCGAGAGCGCGTACTGGCAACTAATCTGACAGTGTGCTAGGGCTGAACGTGATTTTTGTTGTCTTATCTCCGGTTAGATTTATCTTGTCTACCCACCATGTACTAGTCGTACATACCGCTCTTTGGGTGGGTTCTCCGCGGACGGGCCGCGTATGTATGGAGCATACAATTCATGAAAATAAGACAACTACTAGCAGACGATGGTGCAGTCTCGCCGGTCATCGGCGTGATTCTGATGGTTGCGATTACAGTCATTCTCGCGGCCGTTATCGGGACGTTCGTCCTCGGACTGGGTGAGCAGACTGAGTCTGCACCGCAGGCGAGTTTCAGCTTCGACTTCACGGACAATGACCAGACGTCATCTGATTCCCCTGATTCACTCTCAATCACGCACGATGCAGGGACTGCAATTAGTTCAGAACGGTTGACCTTTGCAGTATCTGGTGCGACCGCTGTTGATGCCGCCTCCTCAACTCCAGCTTCGATAGCAGTCGGCGGGACGTTGGGTGATTCGTCTTGGGATATCCTATCGTCGGGTACGGTGAATGCGGGACAAACAGTCACTCTGGATGGTGACGACTTCATGTATAACACCGATGGACCAACGGACGACACCCTTGCAGATGGGACCACCGATGACACGGCTGATACACCCGCAGACAACGAAGCACTCGACCTGAGCGGTGCAACGGTCCGTATCGTCTGGACCTCGGAGTCCGGTGAGAACTCTGCAACGATTCAGACGTGGACCGGCCCCGAGGCCTAACCACCTCCGTAACGATTTCGTCGTAATCGGCCCCGACGCGGCCGACGACAATGCCGGCTTTTTACCAAAACTGTTCTCCCAGAGTCCCATCTACTTCCTGAGCGCCTCCACCGGCCGCTCGTTGGCCGCCTTCCACGCCGGGTACAGCCCCGAGAGGACGCTGGTACCGACGCCGAACCCGACCGCGAGGACGATGTAGAGGAGGTTCGCCGCCTGGAAGGTCGCGAGCGGGTCGTTCAGGACGAACGCGTTGAGCGCGACGCCCGCACCGACCGCGAGTATCGCGCCGATGACGCCCCCGGCGACGCCGAGCAGGCCGGCCTCGGCGAGAATCATGCGAATCACATCGCCGCGCTGGACGCCGACGGCGCGGAGGACGCCGATTTCCTGGCGTCGCTCGATGGTGCTCATGAGCATGACGTTCAGGATGCTCACGCCGGCGACGACCAGCGAGATGGAGCCGATGCCGATGAGGAAGGCGTTGAGGATGCCGAAGAACTCGTTGATGCCCGCCGTGATGGACTGGAGTTCGAACACCGAGACGCGCTGTTCGCGCTCGTTGAGGGCCTCGCGGATGGCGACCGCCGACTCGTTTGCGGCCTGTCCGGAGTCGGCGCTGACGACGACCTGCGAGTAGCCCGTGCCGTTTACGTCCTCGACGGGGACGATGACGGCGTTGTTCGGGCTGACGAGCGAGATGCCTCCCTGTTCGGCGAGCACGGCCGCGACGCGGTAGGTCCGACCGTCCACGGAGATGGTGTTTCCGGGCTCGACGTCGAGCAAGCCGGCGGTGCCGGAGCCGACGAGCGCGCCCTGTCTGAGTCGGTCGGGAATGCGGCCCTGTTCGGCCTCGTAGAGCGCGCCGGGATTCTCCATGCCGTAGACCGTGGTGACGGTCTGTCGATCACCCCGCGAGACGAGTCTCGATTCCGAGCGGACGGGGACGACCGCGCCGTCGGTGACCGCGCGACGAATCTCGTCGACGTCGCGCTCGGTGAGTTCCTCGATTCCCTCTTGGAAGTTGGGCGAGACGCTGATCTCGTTGCCGATGTCGCCGAGTTGCTGGCTCGCGCCGGTGCGGAGCGTCGTGCCGAACATGCCGAGCGACGCGATGGCGAGGACGCCGATGATGATGCCGAGGACGGCGAGCCCCGACCGGATGCGGTTGCGCGAGAGGTTCCGACGCGCCATCAACAGCGCGGGAACGCGCCGGAAGAGGTCGTCGAGGACGCTCACTGTATCCTCCCGTCGATGAGTTCGACCGTTCGGTCCGCGTAGTCGCCGAGTTGGGGGTCGTGGGTGACGGCGATGACCGCCACGTCGTCCTCGCGGCGAATCTCGTCGAACAGGTCGAGGACGCTCCGGCCGGTCTTGCGGTCGAGGTTCCCCGTCGGCTCGTCGGCGAGGAGGATGCGCGGCTCGTTGATAAGCGCCCGCGCGATGGCGACGCGCTGTTTCTGCCCGCCCGAGAGCTGGTCGGGACGGTGGTCGAGTCGCTCGCCGAGGCCGACGCGTTCGAGCAGGTGCGTCGCCCGGTCGCGGGCGGTCGGGTCGTCGCCGAACAGCGTCGGCATCTCCACGTTTTCCAGCGCCGACAGCGTCGGAATCAGGTGGAAACTCTGGAAGATGAAGCCGATAAAGCGCTTTCTGTGGACCGTCATCTCCCGGTCGGAGAGGTCGGTCACGTCCTGTCCGTCGAGGTAGACGGTCCCTTCAGTGGGTGTGTCGAGGAGGCCGAGGACGTTCAGCATCGTGGACTTCCCGCTCCCCGAGGGCCCCATGACGGCGACGAACTCGCCGGGGTCGGCGTGGAAGTCCACGTCCTTGAGCGCCTCGACGACCTCGCCGCCGGTGTCGTAGCGTTTCCAGACGCGTTGGAGTTCGATGATGTGGTTCATCTCGAATCAGCGTCGTCTGTAGGCGTAGATTCCGACGCCGACCACGACGAGGAGGGCGACGAGGCCGCCGACGAGGAGGAGCGTGGTGCCGAGGCCCCCGCCGCCGCCGTCGTTCGAGTCGACGGGTTGCGAGAGGTCGCTCACGTCCACCGTCGTTTCGACGGTCCGCTCGCGGCCGTCGGCGAGGTAGCTCACCTCGACCGGGACGGCGGCCACGCCGTCGTCGACGGTGGCGTAGAGGTCGAACGAGGCGAAGTCACTCGCGGGAACCGAGCCGACGAAGTACTCCTTGTAGGGGCGCTCGGGGGTGACGCCGTCGGTCGGGACGACCCGGACGACGACGCTCTGGGCGTCGCTGAGACCGACGTTGCTCGCGCTGCCTGAGATGTGTATCTTCCCGTCTTCGCGCTCCACGTCGACGCCGGTGAGCGAAATCTGGCCGGGAGCGGCGACGTAGTCGATGGTCGTCGCCGCGGAGCCGTCGCGCCCACCGGTCTCGTAGTCGGCGACCACGTCGAGCGTCGCGCGGTCGACCGACGAGACGTTCAGTCGGACGGTCCGAGTGGACTCGGCCGCGACGGTGCCGACCGGCGTTCCGACGACGGTCGAACCGCTGTCCCGCAACGAGAGGACGAGGTCGTCGAGCGGTGCGTTGCCGAGGTTCGTCACGTCAACGACGACCGCGGGGCGAGCGCCGTCGCCGAGGGTCGCGTCGAGGCGGACGTTCTCTCGGAGTTCGTCGGCGGCGAGCGGCGCGGTGGTGGTCGTCGTCCGGGCGTTACCGTCGGCGGTGGTGTAGCGCAGCGTCGCCGTCACCTCGGAGTCGGTCGCGCCGGGCGTCACGTCGAACTGGAACGTCTGGGCCTGCCCGGAGTCGAGGCGCGGGACGACGCGGGTGTCGTTCCGCACGGTCGCGTCCTCGGCGGCGACCGACAGCCGAAGGTTGCGCGCCACCTCCTCCTCGCCGTTTGAGACGGTGACCTGAACGGGCGTCTCCGTGCCGATGACCGCGTCGCCGACCTCGACGGTCACCTGCGGACCACCCTCGCGGACGCGGACGACGACGGGGTACTGGAGCCGCTGGATGCTGCCGTCGCTCCGGCCGACGACGGTCACGCGGAGATCGTAGGTCCCCGCGTCGGCGAGCCGGACCGAAAGCGGGATGTCGAGGTCGCTCCCGGGTGGAATCGTCCCGAGGTCTTCGGCCCGAGCGAGGTCGTTCGACCCACCAGCCGTGCGGACGTACACGTCCGTCACTTGGAGGTTCGACGGGCTGTTCTGTGCGTTCTGTACGATAGTCGAGAGGATGAACCGCTCGCCCGGCGTCGGCTGTGCGGGCGAGACGGAGACGTCGTCGATGTAAGCGGTTGCCTCCGCGCCGAGCGTCGGTGCCGGGAGCCCGGCGAGCACGACGACGACGAGAAGGGCGACCGAGAGGGCACGCCTGCTCATGTTTATCAAGCCATATATCGAGAAGCCGACGGAAATACCTGCCGTGGCTGACGGTCGCACGAGGCCGAACGTCTCGGCCCGGTTCGGGGGCCGTCGGTCGGCGACCTCCCGCCCGGCGAAGATACTTATGTGAGTCCGCCACCAGAACTGTGACAGATGCGCGTGCGTGACCTCCCGCTGTCGGCGGCCCTCGTCTCCCACTACGAGTCGGACGGTATCGAGGAACTCTACCCGCCGCAGGCCGCCGCGGTCGAGGCCGGCGTCGCGGAGGGCGGCCGCGTCGTCGCCGCCATTCCGACCGCCAGCGGCAAGACGTTCATCGCGGAACTCGCCATGCTCACCGCCGACGGGCCGGCGCTCTACATCGTCCCGCTCCGCGCGCTCGCCCGCGAGAAATACGAGACGTTCGACCGACTGCCCGGCGTGAGCGTCGGCATCTCCACGGGTGACTTCGACGCGGACGAGGCGGAACTCGGCGACCACGACATCGTCGTCGCCACGAGCGAGAAGGTCGACTCGGCGATTCGAAACGGTGCGCCGTGGGTCGAACGCCTCGCCTGCGTCGTCGTCGACGAAGTCCACCTCCTCGGCGCGCCGGGTCGTGGACCGACGCTCGAAGTCACGCTGGCCACGCTCCAGCGCCGCGTCCCGGACCTCCAGCTCGTCGCCCTCTCGGCGACCGTCGACAACCCCGAGGTCATCGCCGACTGGCTCGACGCGGCGTTAGTCGAGAGCACGTGGAGACCCGTCTCGCTCCGCACCGGCGTCTACGCTGACGAGACCGTCGCGTTCGACGACGGCACCGACCTCGACGTGGTCGTCCCCCCGACCGGCCCGAACGACGACGAGGCAACGGAGGCGACCGTCGCGCTCGTCGAAGACGCGGTCGAGACCGGCGGGCAGTGCCTCGCGTTCGTCCGGTCGCGCCGCGAGGCCGAGGCGCTCGCCGACCGCCTCGCCGACGAGGACCTCTCGCCCGCGCCCGGTCTCGGCGACGAACTCGACGAACTCGGCGGCACCGCGACCGGCCGCCAGCTCTCGGAGTGCGCCCGGACCGGCGTCGGCTTCCACCACGCCGGCCTGCGGAGTGCCCACCGGGTCGCCGTCGAGAACGCGTTTCGGGACCGCCGGCTCGCGGTCATCTGCGCGACGCCGACGCTCGCCGCCGGGGTGAACGTCCCTGCCCGACGGGTCGTCATCCGCGACCAGAAGCGCTACACCGGCGACGCGATGGAATGGATTCCCGTCCTCGACGTGCACCAGATGTGCGGCCGCGCCGGTCGCCCGCACCTCGACCCGTTCGGCGAGGCGGTCCTCGTCGGCGACGCGGACACGAAAGCCGAGCTGTTCGACCGCTACGTCACCGCCGACGCGGAGGCCGTGGACTCGCAGTTCGACGACCCCGAGGCGCTCCGGACGCACGTCCTCTCGGTCGTCGCCTCCGGGTTCGCCGACAGCCTCGACGGCGTCGCCGACGTGTTCTCGGCGACCTACTACGCCCACCAGAACCCGAGCGTTGACCTCGCGGAACTCGTCGCCGACGTGGTCTCCGAACTCGAAGCGATGGAGCTCCTCGACGCGACGGACGGGACGCTGTCGGCGACGACGCTGGGCGCACAGACCTCCAGACAGTACGTCTCGCCGACGACCGGGGCGCGAATCGTCTCGGGCATCCGGACCATCGAGACGATGGCCGACGAGCACGTCACCGCCCGGACCGCCCTCGAAGTCGTCTGCGACACGCCGGACATGCACGACACCTACCTCGGCAACCGCGAGCGGGCGCTGATGTACCAGTACGCCCGGAGCCACGCCGCGGAGTTCACCACCGCGATGCACGACGCCGACCCCTTCGAGGAGTGGCTGACGGCGGTCAAGACAGCCCGCATCCTCCACGAGTGGACCGAGGGCTCGGACATCGAGGAACTCGTCGAGCGCTACCGAATCGGGCCGGGCGACGTGGAGTCCCGCGTGGAGCGCGCGGAGTGGCTGCTAGGCGCGGCCGACGCGCTCTGTGCCGCCCTCGACACCGACGTTCCCGAGTTCCGCGAGGTCCGGGCGCTTTTGTCGCCCTGATGCGGAGGGCTGACCACGTGACGCACCCGTGTTGACCCCGCTACTCACCAAGCCGTTCTCCTTCGCGTCGAGGGGCCAAAGTCGCTTCGGGATGCCGTTTTAAGCTTCGCGGGGGCGTAGGCGAAGCTATGGGTATCACGTACGAAGACTTCCTCGACCTCGACTACGAACCGACCGACGAGGACCTCGTCTGCACCTTCCGCATCGACCCCGCGACGGGGATGTCGACAGAGGCGGCGGCGAGTCGCGTGGCCTCGGAGTCCTCCAACGGCACGTGGGCGGCCCTCCAGACCGGCGCTGACTTCACCGACATGGGCGCGACGACGTTCGACATCGACGGCGACCGCATCAAGGTCGCCTACCCCGCCGGGCTGTTCGAACCCGGAAACATGCCGCAGGTGCTGTCGTGCATCGCCGGCAACATCATGGGCATGAAGGCGGTCGACACGATTCGCCTCCTCGACTGCGAGTGGCCCGAGTCCGTCGTCTCGACGTACCCCGGCCCGCTGTACGGGTCGTCGGTCCGTGAGGAGATATTCGGCGTCACCGACCGCCCCATCACGGCGACGGTCCCCAAGCCAAAAGTCGGCCTCTCGACGGCGGCGCACGCGCAGGTCGGCTACGACGCGTGGATCGGCGGTGTCGACCTCCTGAAAGACGACGAGAACCTGACCGACCAGGCGTTCAACCCCTTCTCAGACCGCCTGACTGAGTCGCTGTCGCTCCGCGACGACGCCGAGGACGAGACGGGCGAGAAGAAATCGTACCTCATCAACGTCACCGCCGACACTCAGACGATGCTCGACCGAGTCGACGAGGTGGCCGCGCAGGGCGGCGAGTACGTCATGGTGGACATCATCACCGCGGGCTGGGCGGGCCTCCAGACCGTCCGCGAGCGCACCGAGAAACACGGGCTGGCGATTCACGCCCACCGCGCCATGCACGCCGCCTTCGACCGGCTCCCGGCCCACGGCGTCTCGATGCGGGTGCTCGCACAGATAAGCCGTCTCTGCGGTGTCGACCAGCTCCACACCGGCACCGCCGGCCTCGGTAAGCTCGCCAACGAGGACACCGTCGGCATCAACGACTGGCTCGCGGGCGACCTCTACGGGACGACCGACGTGCTGCCGGTCGCCTCGGGCGGACTCCACCCCGGTCTACTCCCTGACCTGCTCGACGCCACGGGAACGAACGTCTGCGTCCAACTCGGCGGCGGTATCCACGGCCACCCCGACGGCACCCGCGCGGGCGCGGTCGCGCTCCGGTCGGCCATCGACGCCTACGCCGAGGGGCGGTCAATCACCGAGGCCGCCGAGGAGACGCCCGAACTCGCCGTCGCCCTCGACAAGTGGGGGACGGAGACGCCGCGGTAAGTGCTGACGAGGCGGTGCGACCGCCTTCTCGGCCGCAATTGTTGCTGTTTCGTGACAATGGTTCGAAACGTGTTGAGTGATTACTGCAATACCGAGTGAGAAATCGACCCGCTATTTGACGGGGATTCGAAGTGGTTCTGCGTTCGAATATCGCCGATAATAATTGGCGGGGGAGTTTTATACGGTTGTTCTGGCAGAGCTAGACTCAGAGCTATTCGGCCACGTACCGGCTGTTCGGCGCGTGTTGGGGGACGCCGGGACTCGCCGATATCAACCAAACCATGAAGATACGAACGAAACTTATCGCGCTCTGTCTCGCCATCTCGCTGGTTCCCGTGGCAGTCGTTGGCGTTGCGGGCGTTCAAGGAATGAATAGTATTGGGGATTATGCGCAAGGGCAAAGCGAGGCAACGCTGGAAGGGCAGATTACGAGCGACCTGAACGGCACCGTCGCCGCCCGGCAAGAGGAGATACAGAACCTCCTCGACGCCCGTCGAATCGACGCTCTCGCGCTGGCGGACTCGGCACCTGTCCATAACTACGAGGCCGCCCGGGCCGGGGAGATGGAACTCGTCCAGGAACAGAGCCAAGCGCAGTTGGGCTACATGGCGCTCCAGATGCGCGCCACCGTCGAGACCACGAAACAGACCGTCCTCGCGAACCAGTACGGGGGGCAGGACTGGGACGAACTCACACCGACGGAGCAACAACAGGTGAAAGACCAAGTCGAGGCTCGAATCGCCGGGACGGCTGGAAACGGCGTCCAACAGGGCGGAACGCTCTCCGAGTCGTTCCACCCCGGCTACGTCGGCTCTACCGGCTACGCGTTCATCCTCGACAGCGACGTCAACTTCGTCGTCCACCACGGCCTCGAAGACGGGGTCAACGCCGTCGACGACGCCGGGATACCGGCGTTCAATCAGGTGCCCGCCGAAATCGAGTCCAACCCCGCCGTCCGCAACGGCGAGGACTGGGGCATCGTCGAGTACGAGTGGGAAGACACCACGCAGGAGGGCAACCCCGTCGAGGAGAAGTTCGTCGCGTACGCCTACCACGAGGACTTCGACTGGGTGCTCGCGCCGAGCGTCTACTACTACGAACTGCAGACGGCCGCCGTCACCGACGCCCGCGACGAGATTAACGACTCGTTCCGGAGTTACCTCAGAACCCGTGCCGTGACTATCGACGGCGAGGAGCGACCCACCTACGACGAGATTCTGTTCACCGACGAGAACGGCCAGGGCATCGTCCAAGCGATGCGCACGGACGACGGCATCACCACCGAGTCGGTGTCCGGCACCTCGTTCGCGGACGAGCCGTGGTTCGAGGCCGCGACCGAGCTTCAGGAAGGCGAGATTCAGGTCAGCGAGGTGACGACCGTCGACGGCGAGGCCGCAATCTACGTCACCGCGCCGGTGTACCGCGAGGGAGAGCTCGCCGGGACCATCACGCTCCAGTTCAACTTCGAACTCCTCGACACGCTCATCGACGACATCGAAGTCGGTGAAACCGGCCATCTGACCATCGTGAGCGAAGATGGTGACCTCCTGACCGACTCGAAGGAGTCGCTCGGCACCGCCGAGTCCGAAATCGCGGAGAACGTGACGGCGATTGTCGGCCAGAGCGGACTGACCACTCACGAGTCGGTCGGCGACGGCGGCGAATCGGCTCGCTACTTCGTCGGGTACGCGCCGCTCCACTTCGGGAACGGACAGTACGAACTCGTCGCCACCGTCCCCGAGTCCGACGTGACGGGACCGGTCGAACAGCTCAGTCAGGCGATGAACAACCGGGCGGACATGGCCCGGAACATCATGCTCCTGTTGATCGTCGGCATCATCGTGGTCGTCGTCGGCGTCGGCTACGTCGCCGCGCGGTACTTCTCGGAGCCGATAGAGGCGCTTCGGGACCGCGCACAGTCGCTCGCCCGCGGGCGGTTCGACAACGACGAGGACATCGACGCCAACGACGACGAACTCGGCGAACTCGTCGAGGCGTTCGACGACATGCAGTCGAACCTCGAACAGCAGGTCTCGGCGCTTCGGACCGCCGGAACGGAACTCGGGGACGGCAACCTCGACCAGAACCTCCGGACCGACCTCCCCGGCGAGTTCGGCGCTATCATGACCGACCTCGACACCGGGATTCAGAAGCTCCAAGACGGCTTCGTCGAGGTGCAGTCCGTCGCCGACGAGTTCGCGGCGGTGAGCAACGAGACGGTGTCGAGCGCGAAGGAAATCGAGTCCGCGAGCCAGGAGACCGCGCGGTCGGTCGAAGAAATCGCCCACGGCGCGGAACAGCAGACCGAACGGCTCCAGACGGTCGCAAATGAGATGAACGACCTCTCGGCGACCATCGAGGAAGTCGCGGCCTCCGCCGACGGCGTCGTCCAGTCGGCGAATCAGGCCGTGTCGCTCGCCGACGAGGGGCGCGAGCACGCCGCGGAGGCGACCGACGAGATATCGACTATCGAGACCGAGGCCGACGAGGCCGTCGAGCGGGTCGAAGCCCTCGGCGAGCAGGTGGGCGAAATCAACGAAATTGTCCAACTCATCAACGACATCGCGGAGCAGACGGACCTGCTCGCGCTCAACGCATCCATTGAAGCGGCCCGCGCGGGCGAGGCGGGCGAGGGTTTCGCTGTCGTCGCCAACGAGATCAAGGCGCTCGCAAAAGAGGCCAGTCAGGCCACCGACGAGGTGGAAGCCCAAATCGACGAGGTGCGCGACCGCGCCGACGACACGGTCGACGACATGCAGTCCATGCAGGAGAGCGTCGAGAGCGGCTCCGAGACCATCGGCGACGCCATCGAGATGTTCGACCACATCTCCGGGGCGATTCGCGAGGCCGAACACGGCGTCGAGGAGATTTCGCAGGCGACCGAGAACCAGGCCGTCTCGACCGAGGAGGTCGTCTCGATGGTCGACGACGTGTCGAGCGTGAGCGAGGAGACGACCTCGGAGACGGCGACTGTCTCTGCGGCGACCGAAGAACAGACCGCCGCGATAAACGAGGTCACGCGGAACATCCAGCAGGTGTCGGAGTCCGCCGAGTCGCTCAACGACCTCGTCGGTCGGTTCGACGTCGGTCAGGGCGGCCGCGGCGGCGGTGCGCCGACCGAGGCGACTCCCGCCGCGCAGTCGCAGTCGGGACCGGAGGCTGTCGCCGACGGGTCGGGTGAGGGGACCGGTCCCTCGCCGTCGGACGACTGAGTCGCCGACGCGCGACGCCGCGTGACGCCGGCCGTCCCGCCGACGACTACCGGTCTACTTCTCCCATTATCGTGTCGAGGCTCCCGAGCGCCGCGATGAGGTCCGGGATGTACTCGCCTTCGGCCATCTCGGGGAGCGCCTGGAGGTTCGAAAACGACCCGCCGCGAATCTTGAACCGCGCCGGGGTGTCGGTGCCGTCGGCGCGGATGTAGATACCGAGTTCCCCCTTCGCGGCTTCGACCGCGCGATAGACCTCGGTGTCGTCGTCCGGTCTGATGGTGCGCGGGACGTTCGACTGGATGGTCCGCTCGTCGTCCGGCCAGTCTTCGAGCAGGTCGACACACTGCTGGATGATCTTGGCCGACTCCTCGACCTCACGGAGGCGGACGAGCAAGCGTGCGAAGTTGTCGCAGTCGTCCTCGACGGCGACCGCCCAGTCGAGTTCGTCGTAGTAGCCGTAGGGGTCGTCGCGGCGGAGGTCGTAGTCGATACCGGAGCCGCGGGCGACCGGCCCGGTCACGCCGTAGTCCTTCGCCACCTCGGGCGGGAGGATACCGGTCTCGAGCGTGCGGGCTTGCAGAATCTCGTTCGCCGTCAGGAGGTCGTGATACTCCCGCAGCTTCTCGGGGAGGCCGTCGACGAACGTCCGAATCTTCTCGAAGAACTCCTCGCGGGGTTCGGGGAGGTCCCAGACGACCCCGCCGAGCCGGAAGTAGTTGAACATCAGCCGCTGGCCCGTGAGGTCTTCGAGGATGTTCTGGACGAGTTCGCGGTCCCGCATGGCGTACATGAACGTCGCGGTGAAGTCGCCGACGACGTCGAGGGCGTACGCGCCGACCGCGAGCATGTGCGAGAGGATGCGGCTCAGTTCGGCCGCCAGCGTCCGGAGCACCTGCGCGTACTCGGGCACGTCGATGTCCGCCAGCGCCTCGGCGGTGCGGGCGTAGGCCCACTCGTTCAGGAGGCCGCCGCCGCCCCAGTCCCAGCGGTCGGGGTACGGCATAATCTGGTGCCGGTAGGTGCCCCGCTGGCACATCTGCTCCTCGCAGCGGTGGATGTAGCCGATGTCCGGCTCCACGTCGGCGACCTGCTCGCCGTCCAGCGTGACCTGCAGGTGCATCACGCCGTGGGTCGCCGGATGGTGCGGCCCGATGTTGAGAAGCATCGTGTTCGAGTCGGCGCGGCCGTCCTCGGCAAGCGGGTTCGCGTTCTCGTCGTACCGGACGACCTGCGGGCGCGTCTGGTCGTAGTCCAGCCCGAGTGGATGGCCCTGCCACGTCTCCGGCAAGAGGATGCGGCGTAAGTCCGGGTGTCCCTCGTATTCGATGCCGACGAGGTCGTACGCCTCCCGCTCGTGCCACTCGGCCGTCCGAAACACCGGCGCGGCAGACTCGCTCACCGGGTCCGAGCGGGGCGTGGGGACGACGACGCTCGCCTCTCGGGTCGGGTCGTCGTACGACTTCAGGTGATAGATGGACTCGTAGCGGTCCTCGTACTCTTGGGCGGTCACACACGAGAGGTGGTCGAGGCCGAGGTCGTCGCGGAGCGTCGAGAGCGACGACTGCACCGCGTCGGGGCGAATCTGGACCGCGGGCGCGTGGACGTGCTCCTCGGTGGCGAGGACGGCGTCGCCCAGCGCCCGCCGGAGCGCGTCGGCGTCGAGGGGACCGGCGGCGTCGTCGGCGATCGCGGCGGGGTCGGCGTCGGACTCGGTGGGCTGCTGCGGGCGTTCGAGTGACATGGCGGCTGACACCCGTTCGTTCGTCCGGTCGCCGGTTCGTCGTTCTGCCTCACGAGTGCGGCTGGTTTTTATGTCGCAGTCGAATCAATCCGCTGGCATGAAATCGGTCAGGCTTCGCTTCACGCCCGACGACGAACAGCTGCATCCGATGCACGAGTTCGTCGTCGAACACGAGGCGTTCGAGCGGACCGAACTCCACCACTGGAACCCGACGGTGACCGACAGGAACACCATCGTCTTCGAGGTCTTCGGGACCGACGTCGAGGCCTACGAGGCGGCGCTCGCGGAGACGGAGCGTATCCTGTCGTACGAACTCTCGCAGCTCCCCGGCGACTCCTTTTTCATCGTGGTCGACGAGCGGCTCGACGCGGCGGGGACGAAGCAGACGGCCGCCGTCACGCGGGGCGGGCTCATCGTCGTCCCGCCGGTCGTCTTCGACGGCGACGGGACGGTCTCGATGACGCTCGTCGGCACCGACGACGCGCTCCAGTCGGCGGTCGAACAGCTCCCCGAGGGTCGCGGCCTCGAAATCGTTCGAGTGCGGGAGTACACGGGGCCGGGGAGCGTCTCGGCCGGGTCGCTGTCGCCCCGCCAGCGCGAGGCCGTCGAGGTCGCCGTCGACTGCGGCTACTACCGCGAGCCGCGGACTGGTTCGGTCGCCGACGTGGCCGCGCGGCTCGACTGCTCGACGAGCACCGCGGCGGAGCACCTGCGAAAAGCGGAGATGAAGGTCATGGCGGACCTCGTCGGCGGGGCGTGACCGCGGGTCAGTTCGCGACGGCGGCTCCGCCTACGACTCGGACCGCAGCGACAGACCCGGCTACGGTTCGGCCCGCGACGACGGCTCCGACCACGGTTCGCTGGTGCCCTCGCCGAACAGCTCCCGCATCAGGATGACGATGCTCTCCGGCGGGAACTGCCCGCGCTCGGTGACGATGGCGTCCACGTAACGCGGCGGCGTCACGTCGAACGCGGGGTTCTTCACGGCCGGGTTGCCGAGCTCCGCGAGCGTCTCGTCGTCGATGACCTCGCTGGTGTCGCGCATCTCGATATCGACGGTGTGGCCGGTCATCGTCCCCGGGTGGAGCTTGAGCGTCTGGGCGGCGACCATGATGGGCGTCCCCCGGTCGCGGGCGTTGACCGCGAGGCCGCTCGTCCCGATTTTGTTGATGACACTCCCGTCGGCCGCGACGGCGTCCGCGCCGACGAGCACGTGGTCCACGTCGTTGAGGTAGCGGCGGGCCGCCGAGTCGACGATGAGCGTGACGGGCACGCCCAGTTCGTCGAGTCGCTTCGCGGTGATGTGTCCCTGATTTCTGGGTCGCGTCTCCTTGACGACGGCCTCAATGTGCTTTCCTTGCTCGACCGCGGCCTCGACGCACGCCAGCGCGTCCGTCGAGTGGCAGTGGGTCATGATGGTGTCGCCGTCGCGGAGGCGGTTCGCACCGACCTCGCCGAGGTCGGCCTGGGCCCGTTCGAGCCGGGCGCAGAACTCGTCGGCCGAGTCGACGACGTTCTGTCGGAGTCCCTCGACGGTCGTACTCGACATGCCGCGGAGGACGTACCGGAGGGCGTTGGGGAGGCTCACGGCCGTCGGCCGCGTCTCGTGAAGCGCCCGCGCGGCCGCGCGGAGGTCGGCCCGGAACGCCTCGGCGTCGGCGGCG
>NZ_JAMYJY010000089.1:0-15630 GCF_024136985.1 Haloferax sp. AB510 | reverse complement strand
TCGACGCCGACGATGGCCGACTCGATTTCCATCGTTCCGAGGCGGTGACCCGAGACGTTGATGACGTCGTCAACGCGCCCGAGTACGGTGATATAGCCGTCGTCGTCCACTTTCGCGCCGTCGCCGGTGAAGTAGTGCCAGCCGTCCACGTCGAGCTTCGCCGCCTCTTCACCCCATCGGTGGCCGTGTCGGAGCGCGAGCGGCATGCCGGGCCACGGGCGCGTAAGGACGAGATAGCCGGCCTCGTTCGCAGGAACCTCCTCGCCGCGGCCGTCCACGACCCGAGCGCCAACGCCCGGCAGCGGCGGCCCGGCGGTGCCGGGTTTCATGTTCTTGACGCCCGGAAGAGTGGTTATCATCATACCGCCGGTCTCGGTCTGCCACCACGTGTCCACGACGGGACAGTTCCCGTCGCCGATGTGTTCGTAGTACCACTTCCACGCGCGCGGGTTGATGGGTTCGCCAACGGTGCCGAGCAGGCGCAGACTCGACAGGTCGCGCGACGCCGGGAGCGACGTGTCCCACTTCATGAACGACCGAATCGCGGTCGGAGCCGTGTAGAACACGTCGACGGCGTTCTCTTCGATGAGGTCCCAGATGCGGTCTTTCTCCGGGTAGTTCGGCGTACCCTCGTACATCACCGTCGTCGTACCGAGCGCCAGCGGCCCGTAGACGACGTACGAGTGGCCGCTAATCCAGCCGATGTTCGCCGTAGAGAGATACGTGTCCTCGGGCTTGAGGTCCAACACCGTCTGCGACGTCCACGTGACGTGGGCGAGGTAGCCGCCGGTGACGTGTTCGACTCGTTTCGGTTCGCCGGTGGTCCCCGACGTGTGGATGAGAAACAGCACGTCGTCGGCCGCTCGTTCGACCGGGTCGACCTCCGCACCGGCGTGGGCGTCGACCAGTTCGTCGTAGGTGTGCTGTCCCGTTCCGAGATGTTCGGTCTCGCCGAGGTGCTCGACGACGACCATCTCCTCGAGGTCGTGGGCGGCCTTGAGACGGGCGTCGTCGGCCTTGCTCTTCAGGTAGATGGCGCTCCCTCTCCGGTAGTAGCCGTCACAGGTGACGAGGAACGCCGAGTCCGCGCTCTCCAGTCGGGTCGCCAACGCGTCCGCCGACAGTCCCGCGAAGACGACGTTGTGGGGCGCGCCGATGCGGGCGCAAGCCAACATGGCAATGGGTAGCTCCGGAATCATCGGCATGTAGAGCGTGACCACGTCGTCCTCCTCGACGCCCTGCGCGCGGAGCGCGGCGGCGAACTCGTTGACCTCGCGGTAGAGGTCCTGGTACGTGTACGTCCGCGTCTCTCCGAGGTGGCTCTCCCACTTGATGGCGACGCGGTTCTTCGCCCCGGTTTGGACGTGGCGGTCGAGACAGTTGTAGCAGGCGTTCAGCGTCCCCCCGTCGAACCACTCGAACGGGGGTTCGTCGTCGGGAAGGACCGACTCGTAGGAGTCGAACCAGTCAAGCGTCGCCGCCGCTCGCTCCCAGCAGCCGGGCCAGTTCTCCTCGAACTCGTCGTAGACGGTGCCGTCGGTGACGGTGGCCTGTTCGACGAACGACGCCGGAGGCGGTATCTCCTCGTCTTCGGCCATCCTCGTTTCGAAGTCCGGCCCACGACGGTTCGACATACAGGAGTTACGTCGGCCTCATCGCATTAAAACGTTCGTCGGTGTGCGCGACTCGGGCTACCGATGGCGTCCGCCAAGCTTCTTGTGTCAGCCAGTCCCAGCCCACGTATGCCACATCCGACCGCGTTCTCCCGGCCCATCGGGAGCGAGCGCGTCGCGGGAACCCGCGAGTCCGTCATCCGAGAGATGACCCGCGAGGCGCACGAACACGACGCCATCAACCTCTCGCAGGGCATCCCCGACGAGGACGAGACGCCGGCAAGCGTGAAGGAGGCGGCCAAAGGCGCAATCGACACGTCGAGCCAGTACACCATTACGTGGGGGCACCCGGAACTCCGCGAGGCGGTCTCGGAGCGCTACGCCGAGTGGAAGGGCGTCCGTTACGACCCCGAAACGGAGGTCACAATCACCACTGGGACGAGCGAGGCGGTGGTCTCGACGCTCCTCGCGCTCTGCGACCCCGGCGACGGCGTCATCTACTTCGAGCCGACCTACGAGAGCTACATCCCGGCCGTCCAGTTCGCCGGAGGGGAGCCGATGCCGCTCGACATCACCGACGGCCTCGAACTCGACGCCGACGCGCTGTGGGACGCCGCCGAAGACGCGTCGATGCTGATTCTCAACCACCCGCACAACCCGACGGGCAACGTCTTTTCGCCCGACGAACTCGAACTCGTCGCGGAGGTCGCCGAAGAAGAAGACCTCGTCGTCGTCACCGACGAGATATACGAGCACATCGTCTACGACGACGACTACGTCAGCCCCGTCGAAATCGACGGGCTCGCGGGCCGGACCGTCGTCTGCACGGGGCTGTCGAAGACGTACTCCGTGACGGGCTGGCGCGTCGGGTTCGCGCTCGCACCTGAGCCACTGTCGGCCGAACTCCGGAAGGTCCACGACTACACGAGCATCTGCGCGCCGACGCCGTTCCAGCGGGCCGGGGTGGAAGCGCTGTCGCTCCCGGCGGACTACTACGACGACCTCTCGGACTCCTACGAGCGCCGCGGCGAACTGCTGTACGACGGGCTCCGAGAGGTCGGCCTCGATCCCGTGAAACCGGACGGCGCGTACTACATGCTGACGCGCTATCCGGGCGACGGCGACGACACCGAGTTCGCGCACCGACTCGTCCGCGAGGCCGGCGTCGCGGTTGTCCCCGGGAGCAGTTTCTACACCGAGGGGTCCGCGGACTGGGTCCGGTTTACCTTCTCCCGCAACGAGGCGACCATCGAGGAGGCGCTGCGACGGCTCGACGAGAACCGCTTCTGGTAGTCCGGTGACCTGGTAGTATCCCGGCGGCGACCCGGTCGGGACTGTAGTCAGGCGTCGTCAGCCGACGCCGCGTCCGCCTCCGCCGCCGAGTTCTCGGCGGGTTCGACGCCCCGAATCACGAACCGCGCGCCGGCGTCCGCGGCGTCCTCGTAGCCGACCGACCAGTCGTGAGCGTCGGCGATGGTGCGGACGATTGCGAGACCGAAGCCGGTGCCGTCGGCCGCGGTCGTGAAGCCGGATTCAAAGAGCTTCGGGCGGTCCGCCGGCGGGACGCCGGGGCCGTCGTCCTCGACGTAGAAGCCCGCGTCGTCGGCGAGTCGGCCGACGGTGACGGTCACGCCGTCGCCGACGTGTTCGATGGAATTTCGAAACAGGTTCTCGAAAAGCTGGAGGAGCCGAGTCCGGTCCGCCGCGAACGACGCGCTTTCGGCCACCTCGAGCGCGGCCGATTTGGTGTCGACGTTCGCCCACGCCTCGGTCGCGACGGCGTCGAGCGAGACCTCTCGCGCTCGTCGACCGTGCCGCCGCGAGCGAGCGCGAGCACGTCGGTGATAATCTCGCCCATGCGCTCGTGGGCTGCCTCGATTCGCTCGACGTGGTCCGGGTCGGGGCGCTCCGCCTCCTTCACCAAGTCGAGGTAGCCCTCCGCCACGTTCAGCGGGTTGCGCAGGTCGTGCGAGACGACGTTCGCGAACGTTTCGAGCTGTTGTTCGTGTTTTCGCCGGTCGGTCACGTCGTGGGCGTTGACGACGACGCCACCGACAACGGGGTCGTCGAGGAGGTTCCGACACCGGACGCTGAAGACGCGCCACCCGCGAGTCGAACTGCGGAACCGGAGTTCGGCGGTGGCGTCCTCGTCGGGGCGCGCCACCGCCTCCCGGAACGTCTCGATGGCGGCGTCCTCGTCGTCGGGGTGGAGGAACCGCGCGAGCGTCTGCACCTCGCTCGGGTCCTCGTCGGTGCCGAGCGTCTGGGCGGCCGAGTCGCTCAGGTAGCTGACCGAGCCGTCGGCGTCGAGGACGAAGATGAGGTCGGAAGCGTTCTCCGTGAGCGCGCGGAACCACCGCTCGCGGACGCGGCGCTCGGTGATGTCGTGGAGGATGTGCAGGTGGCCGCGAACCGCGTCCCGGCCGTCGGTCACGGCCGACCTGTCGACCTCGAAGTAGCGCGCCTCGCCGTTGTCGTCGACGACCCGGAGCTCCCCTCCGGTTTCGAGGGCCTCGGCGGCCTCCACGTCGAACACGTCGGCCACGGGGGCACCCAGCGACGAGGACTCCACGTCGAAAAGCGCCCTCGCCGACGGGTTGGTGTCGGCCAACCGGCCCTTCCGGTCGACGACGATGACGGGGTCGGCCATCCGCTCGATGACGAGGTCCCGCGCGATGGGGCTGATATCGAGGATTCGGTACCGCGAGAGCCCGACGGCGAGCAGCGACGACGTGGCGGCGAACGAGATGGCGATGGGGTTCGCGGGCGAGAACGGTACCACGAGATACACCGCGCCGACGATGGGGGGAACGAGAACCGCGACGAACAGGAGGAGCGCTTGCTTTCGGTATATCTGTCGGCTCCGCAGGCAGTGAATTCCGAGGGCGACGAGCGCGGCCCCGACCGCGACGTAGCTGTAGACAATATCCACCCAGAACAGCGGTCCGTAGACGACATCGGCCGTCGTAATTCCACCGGTGGTCGAAAACGACAGCGACTCCCACAGCAGCGCGTGGAGTCCGAGCGCGTTCGTTACCGCCCCCACGACGGTCAACGTGGGCCACACGGCGAACAGCGTGGCGGTGCGGCGAGAGACCAACCGCTCGTAGCCCGCGATTTCGAGGGCGAAAAGCAGGGTGAAAAAGATCGCCGCCTCCGCGGGTATCAAGATGAGAACGAACCACAGGAGGCGGACGGACACCGAGTCGGCGAGGAGGTAAAACGCCTCGAACAGCGACCAACCGCCGGCGCTCAGAGCGAGGGCGACGAACCACCGCCCGGTCGGTTCGTCGTGGTACTGCCAGCCGTAGCTCGCGACCCAGGCGGAAATCACGGTCGCGAGCAGAAGCGCACCAACGTACGGTGACAGTGAGAGAGGCACTACACTCGAGTACCCGGGTCAGCCACTTAGAAACTCTGGCAGACGGCCGGCCGTGAGTCGCCCTAACGAAGGGTTTGGCGGTCCAAAGTCTCTTAACTGACCGGTCAGTAAGCCGGGACAGAAGATGGACGCAGAGACCAGGGCCGAGATACTCGAAGCGACCAACCGGGCGCTCTGCGAACACGGGTACGCCGGCCTGACGATGCAGCGAATCGCGGACGAGTCGTCGGTAACGAGCGCCGCGATTCACTACCACTTCGACACGAAAGAGGAGCTTCTCAACGCCTTCCTCGACGACCGAATCGAGCGATTCGAGTCGAAGCTGTCGTGCGGCGCGTCCGACCCGCGAAAGCGGCTCGACGCGGTTCTCGACGCGGTGTTCAACCCCGAGGTGCCCGACGTCGACGGCTTCCCCGTGGCGCTCATGGAGTTGAAGGCGCAAGCGCCCTACCACGAGCTGTTCCGCGAGCGCTTCCTCGACCTCGACGACGTGATGCGCGGAACCGTCGCCGACATCGTCCGCGACGGCGTCGAATCCGGGGCGTTCGACGAGGCCGACCCGGCGGAGATTGCGCGGCTCGTCACGACCATGAGCAACGGCGCACACGCCCGCGCCGTCGCGCTCGGCGAACGCCCCGCTGAGACCCGGCGGGTCGTCGAGGACGCCCTCGAACTCCACCTCGGCTGGACGCCGGGCGCGGAGGTGGAGCGATGAGCCTGTTCAAGGGACAAGAGGAACTCAATCTCACCGAGGGCGGCATCGTCAGGCCGCTTCTCTACCTGTCGCTCCCCATCGTCGTCACGAACCTCCTCCAGACGGCGTACAACCTCGCGGACACGTTCTGGCTCGGCCAGTACTCCACGGAGGCGCTCGCGGCCATCTCGTTCGCCTTCCCGATGGTGTTCCTCCTCATCTCGCTCGGGATGGGACTGTCCGTCGCCGGGAGCGTCCTCGTCGCCCAACACACTGGGGCCGACGAGACGGACAAAGCCGAGTACGCGGCCTCCCAGACCGTCACGTTCGCGTTTCTCGGGTCCGCGGTGCTCGGCGCGGTCGGCTACCCCCTCGTCCGTCCGTTCCTCGATTTCCTCGGGGCCTCGCCGGACGTGCTCCCGGGCGCGACGGCCTACATGCAGGTCATCGCGCTCGGCCTGCCGTTCATGTTCGGCTTCTTCGTGTTCATCTCGCTGATGCGCGGGGCGGGCGACACCATCACCCCGATGCTCGTGATGTTCGGGACCGTCGTCCTCAACGTCGTCCTCGACCCGTTTTTCATCAACGGCTGGGCGCTGGGGCCGATCCAGTTCCCCGAACTCGGGATTCAGGGCGCGGCCATCGCCACCGTCATCTCGCGGGTCCTCGCGATGGTCGTCGGCATCGCCATCATGGTGTCGGGCACCAGAGGCATCCAGATTCACCTCACGGACATGCGTCCGGACTTCCGGTACCTGCGGAAGATTCTCCGCATCGGCATCCCGGCCAGCATCGAGGGGACGGGTCGCGCGCTCTCTATCAACGCACTTCTCATCGTCGTCGGCCTGTTTTCGACCTCCGTCGTCGCGGCGTTCGGCATCGGCACCCGGGTGTTCTCGGTTATCTTTCTCCCGGCCATCGCCGTCGCGCGCGGCGTCGAGACGATGTCCGGCCAGAACATCGGCGCGGGGAAGTACGACCGCGCCGAGCAGGCGAACTACGTCGCAGCCAAGGGATTGTTCTTCGTCCTCGGCCTGCTCGGACTCGCCATCTTCCTCGTTCCTGAGCCCATCGTCTCGGTGTTCACCACCGATGCTACGGTCCTCGACGTGGGCGCGCAGTTCCTGCGGTACGTCTCGCTGTCGTTCGGCTTCATCGGCATCATGCGGGCGTTCACCGGCGGCTTCCGGGGCGCAGGCAAGACGCTCATCGCCGCGGTGATATCGGTCGTCACGCTCGCCGGTATCCGGCTTCCGGTCGCCTTCGTCGCGTCGCAGGGGCTCCTGCCGACCGACTTCTGGTTCCTCGGAAGCACCGACGTGCGAGGCATCTGGATTGCGTTCTTCGTCTCGAACGTCGTGGGCGCGCTCATCGCGTGGCTCTGGTTCCGCCGGGGAACGTGGCGTGAGGGCGACGTCCGCGGGACGCCGGCCGGCGGCGAGTTAGAGAACGACGACGTGGAGCTATCGAGCGGGATGGACTAAGCCGGAAAAAGAGCGGTCGGAGCCCGCTACTCCGCCGAGATACTGAACCCGGAAAGCGAGTCTTTCGCGTCCTTGACGAACGTGTGTTTTCCCGTGATGCGGGCCGAACCGGTGATGAGCGGCGTCGTCAGCGTCACGCCGTCGCGTTCGTCGACCGCGACGAGCCTCCCTTCGAAGCGCGTGCCGACGATGCTCTCGTGGAGGTACGACTCGCCGATGTCGAGCGCGCCGGCCTCGTGGAGGAGCGCCATCTTCGCGCACGTCCCGGTCCCGCACGGCGAGCGGTCGACCTGTCCCTCGCCGAAGACGACGATGCTCCGGTCTACGTCCTCGGGCGTGCCGTATATCTCGGTAATCGAGACCGAGCCCTCCTCGCCGGTGAGCGGATGGATGATATCGAGGCGCTCGTTGACGGCGTCGCGGATTTCGAGGCCCCAATCGACGAACGTCGCTGCGTGCTGTGGTTCGACGGGCAGGTCGAGGTGGTCGCTGTCGACCAGCGCGAAGAAGTTGCCCGCGTAGACGACGTCGACGGAGAGCGGCGAGTCGAGAAACGAGACCGGGACGGTCGCCCGGTCGTAAACGAACGACCGGACGTTCTCTATCGTGACGCACTCGACGCCGCCGTCGGACGCGTATTCGGGCGTCGCCTCGACGAGTCCGGCCGGCGTCTCGACGCAGACGGTCTCGCGTCGGTCGAGTCGGCCCAGTTCGAGGAGCGCAGAGACGACGCCGATGGTCCCGTGGCCGCACATGTCGAGGTAGCCTCGACTGTCCATGAAGAAGACGCCCACGTCCGCGTCGGGGTGGTTGGCATCGACGACGACGGCCCCGAACATGTCGTCGTGGCCGCGGGGCTCTCGCATCAGCAGGTCGCGCACCCAGTCGTGGGTCTCGGCGAACGAGTCCCGGCGCTCCCGAACTGAGTCACCCACGAGCGCCGAGCGGTCGATGCCGTCGACGACGATGCGAGTCGGCTCGCCTTCGGTGTGCGTGTCGATGGTCGTAAACGACGCGTCCGTGGTGAGGTCGTCGAACGCGAGGTCGTCGCGCTCGCGGACGGACTCGGTGTCAGTGTCGGCGTCGCGCCCGCTCATTCGTCCACCAGTTCGAGCCGGGCGATTTGTTCGTCGGACCAGTCGTAATGGGGTTTATCAATCCCCCGAAGCGACCGCACACATTCGTTGTAGCGGCGACGGGCAATCGGCGCGTAGGGGTCGTCGGGGTTCGCGCGAATCCACTCGCGGAGGTCGGAAAGCGCCCGCGGGGAGTAGCTATCGACGTCGCCCTGTTCCCGTAAGAGCGCGAGTTTGCGCTCCTCGGTGCGGAGCGACCTGACGAGGACCGCGGCCGCAACGCCGGGCAACAGGAGAAGCGAGACGAGCATCGAGACCCACGTGAGCGTCGACAGCGCCATGTCAGTCGTCACCTCCCGGGACCGCCGCGGAACCGGACGGTGGCTCGTCGCCGACGACGCTCATCACGACCGTGCTCACGACGACGAGCGCGCCCATGAACGCGACGCCGAGCAACATCAACCGCTGGTTCGCGGTTCCGATGCTGGAGTAGACGCCGTAGCCGAGGATGAACATCATCACGACGGGGATGACGTACTTCACGACCGGGTTCCACCACGAGCCGACGTAGATGCCGGCGTTGCGGTTGAGGTCGAGCACGCGGGCGCGCTCGGGGCCGAACTTCCACGCGACGAGCGCGATGATAGACAGCGTCGCCAGCGGGAGGCCGAAGCTTCCGAACATGAAGTCCATCCGCCCGAGGAACGCCGAGGAGTAGGCACTCGGGAGGCCGAGCACCCAAATGGCGCCACAGGACGCGAGCACACCACTAGTCCGCGAGAGGCGCGTCTCCTCGGAAACCGTGGTGACGGCGACCTCAGTGATGCCGAGGCCGGAGGTGAACGTCGCGAAAAAGAAGGAGACGAAGAACACGATGGCCCACAGACTCCCGCCGGGGAGTTCGGGGAACACTTGCGCCATCGAGATGAAAAGCAGGTTCGACCCGGCGCTCGGTTCGAGTCCGAACGCGAAGACGACGGGGAACGTGGCGAACACCGCGAGCAGGCCGATGCTCGTGTTCCCGATCGCGGTGAACAGGCCGCCGCCGAGCGGCACGTCGTCGTACCGACTGAGATAGCTCCCGTAGGTCAGCGCGATACCCCACCCGAGACCCGTCGAGAACAGCGCCTGACTGAGCGCCGCGACCCACGTACTGCCGCGGGTGAGGTAGCCCCAATCTGGTGTGAAGACGAACGCGACGCCCTCCATGCCGCCGGGGAGCGTGACGCCGCGAATCGAGACGGCCACGAGCGCGACGACGAGCAACGGAATCATCCACTTCACGACGCGCTCGATGCCGCGGCGGATGCCAAACACGAGAACGCCGGCCAGACCGGCCATCGTCACCGTGTGCATCCCCACGACGAGCGCCGGGTTGTTGATGAATCCGTCCCAGAACGCCTGCGGCTGGAACCCCGGCTGGGTGAACGTCATGAGCACCGAGTGACCGGCGTAGTAGAGCGCCCAGCCGATGATGGGCGCGTAGTACGACATCAGCGCCACGTTGACGATGAGGACCACGAGGCCGAGACCCTGCGCCCGCTTGCTCCCGAGAACCTGCTTGAACGCCCCGATGACCCCATTGTTCGTGTAGCGGCCGATCATCGTCTCGGCCATCAGTCCGGGAACCGCGATGAGGTACAACAGGAGGATGTAGGCCACGAGGAAGGCGCCGCCGCCGTTTTCGCCCGTCGTAAACGGCATGCGCCAGATGTTGCCCGCGCCCACCATCGCGCCGAGCATCGCCATGAGGAAGCCGAACCGGCTTCCCCACTCTTCTCTCGCCGTTCTCGCCTCTGAGTCTGACATGATAATCCTACCCAGACCCTTGAACAGAAGGTAGTTATACGGATGTGCTACTATGGTCGGGGTCGTCAATGAAAAATTCATATGAACGCTGTTATAATGGATTTGGCATTTCAACTATATCCGGATAGCAAGCCATTTCAGGACCTCTATTATGAGATTGAGAATCCAGTATCAAACATCAACGTCTGGGAAATTTCGGTCCGAATCATCGGTCGGGCCGTATCATAGTCGGGGATGAATATATAACCACGAAGCGGACACCACCGGCATGGTCACGACCAGCGACGAGCGGGCCGAAGGCGACCGGACGCCGGGAGACGAGCGCGGGACGAACCACGAGTCGGAAACACGTCGGTGCGCGTGAGAGACGAGCAGACGGACGAACTCGAACGGGCGGTACTCGCGCTTCTCGACCGCCGAGGGGCGACGCCGATAGACGAGATACTCTCCGGAGTGGACGGACATCCTATCGAGATAGAACACGCCTGTAGCCGACTCCAGCAGGCGGGCGAACTCCGAAGCCGGAGTTGCGGCGTGTACGCTCGCGCGACCTCTCACGAGGACGACCCTCCCATGGACAGACACTAGTATAACTCACCCTCCACCGAGGACTCAGCCATGACGAACTCAGTCACGGGACGACTGTCGGCCCAACGGTGCCCGGAGTGCGGTTCGGAGACGCAGACGAGACACGGAATCGAACGCTGTACTGACTGTACGTGGCGGGCGCCACAGGGGGCCGACTGAACGGAAAGACGCTGTCGGTACCGCAGACGCGACCCGTCGAACCGACACCACCGTGTCCGGAGTAAACTAGAGAGAAAGTTATCGAATTGAATAACGAGCGGCGGCGGCGTTACGGAGTTGACTCCGCGTACTGGTTGAGGAGTTTCGCCTCGGCCTTCCGGAGATGTTCGAGCAGCGTGGTTTTCGAGATGTCGAGTTCGTCGGCCAGTTCCCGCGTCGTCGTCGCTCGCGGCCACGTGTAGTAGTCGCGCCGACAGGCCAGTTCGAACACCTCGCGCTGGCGGTTCGAGAGTTTGTCCAGTTGGTGCGAGACATGGTTTTTCGCGCCGGCGACGGAAGTGACCTTGGTGACGATGATTTCGGCCTGATTCGCCGCCTCCAGCGAGTCGAGGCGTTCGCGGAGGTCGGCCCGGTCGGCGGTGTCGATGACCGGCCAGTACTCCCAGCCGTCGTCGACGCGGACGGGCGCGTCGTGGACGAAGCCGTGTGATAGAAGCGAGTCGGTCATGCTGTTTTCGGGGTCGTACTCGACCATCAACTCCCGCGTCGTGTTGCCGACGTTCGACGCGCCGTTGTCGAACTCGTGGCGGGGACTCAACTCGGAGACGGAGTCAGTCAACCGCGACCGCTCGGTCGCGCGGACGAAGTTATCGATGTCTTCGACCCGGTCGGCGTAGACCGTGAAGTGTCCCTTGACCGTTTCTTCGGGCGTGTTGTACACGGTGTGGGCGGTGACCCCGGCGTCGACGTTCTCCGTCACTTCCAGCGTCCAGCAGTCCGGGTGCCAGACCTTGAGCGTGAGTCTGGTCGGACCCGTGAGTTCGGAATTCGGTGCGCTAGCGTTCGACATATGACGACGATTACGCCCCCGCGAAGTATATATTCAACCGACCATGGGAGGCCGATATGTCGAGCGCGACCGCTCGTGTTCACCGACGATTCCGAGCCGAATCCGCGTATCAAAATCGAGAACAGACCGGTCGGTGCGACCGCAGCCATCGATTCGGAAGACGTCGAGTCGACGGCTGTCGCCGAGTCTGCGTTCCGCCAGAGGGAAGCGTTGATAACGGCCGCTCGAATAGGGGCGAGTGAATGCCCGCAGACTCCCTAGAGACGTTACTGGACAATCCGGCGATGCGGGAGGCGCTCTCGGTCGTCGTCGAACGGTCGAAACAGGGGACCGAAGAGCTCCGCTGGCGTGACGTGAACGACGCGCTGTCGAGCGGTCAGTGGGGTCGCCTCATCGAGCGGGGCGTCCTGACCGACGCCGCGGCCGGCGGCTTCGTCCTGTCCGACTCCGACCGAATCGCCTCGAAACTGCAGTCGCACGACTCCGGCACTGAAGACGAGAGCGACGACGCCGAGTCATCGTGGTCTCGGTGGGACAAGCTCGGCGCGCTCGGCGTCGTCGTCCTGTTCGCCGGCTACTCGAACGCCGGCATCCGAAACGCAGTCGCCGGCATCGACAACGTCGTGCTCGGGCCGCTGGCGCACTCGATACCGTTCTACGCCGTCGTCATCGTCCTCGCCGCGGCCACCGGCCTCTACTCAACCGTGATGCAGGACCGACTGAAGGACACGGCGCTCCTCGAACGCCACCAAGCCCGGATGGACGACTTGAAGTCGCGCCGGGAGGCGGCGAAAGAGCGCGGCGACGGCGACGCCCTCGAACGCCTCGAAAAAGAACAGATGGAGGCGATGGGCGACCAGTGGAGCGTCATGAAAGCGCAGTTCAGGCCGATGGTCTGGATAATGCTCGTCACCATCCCGGCGTTCCTCTGGATGCGCTGGAAGGTCCGCGGCGGCCACATCGCCGCCGGCTCCGCACACGTGATTCTTCCCCTCGTCGGACGGGTCGGCTGGCAGGACGCCGTCTTCGGGCCCATGCCGGCGTGGATCATCTGGTACTTCCTCTGCTCGTTCGCCGCCAGACAGCTCTGTCAGAAGTATCTCGGTATCGACCCCTCCGGGACCGCCCGCTCGGACCCGGAGTCCACGAGCTCTTCCTGAGCGACGCGAACTGCCCACTCGAACCTCAGCTCGCGCCACCTTTGACAACCCCTTAGGGAATTTCAAACCGGTTCGTATATACCGACGCCGCGACGAGACTCCGGCATGGACCGCGACGAATTCGAGCGGCGAGAGCCGAGCGACTCGCCCGCGACGACACCCGAACTCGACGAGGCGGAAATCGAAGCGCTCGTCGAGTACGTCGAAAACGAGCGCGACCGCGGGGCGCCCAGCGGACACCGCCGCAGGGGCGAGACCCGCGACGCCGATGACATCGGCGGCGGTGGCGACCGCACCGACGGCGTATTCGGCCGTGAGGCGGCGATAGAGCGCTTCCGCGGCCCGGACGAGGTGCTCACGAGAGTCGTGCCGCACGCGGGCTACCTCGAAGTCCACAAGCGGACACCGTGCGCCGAGGGCTGTGCGTCGTGCCCGCACGGACCTGCCGTCTACCACGTCCGGTGGGAGCGCCACCCCGGCGGAGAGAACCGGCTCCATTGGATTCTCATCGGTCCCGAGGTCGGCGCGAACTGATTTTCCGCCGCTGGTCAGCGGTCGCCCGCCGCGGCAGGGGGAGTCGCCCGCGAGTCTGACTGCGCTCGCTCGTCCCCCCGGCGACAGCGAGTCGGTTCGACCGCCGACTCGATGGGGATATCGTCGTAGGCGTCGAGCACGTCGCTCCGCGTGATTATGCCGACGACCTCCGCGCCGTCGACGACCGGGACCCGACCCACGTCGGCGGCCTCCATCGCGTCCACGACGTGGAGGAGGTTGCTGTTCGGCGTCGTCGTGACGACGGTCCGCGTGCCGACGTCCTCGACCGGCGGGTCCGCCGCCGGGTCGTCGTCGCCGTCGAGGGCCTCGATGTTCTCGGTCAGGTACTCCTGGGCGTCGCTCTGGACGACGACACCCGCGAGCGACTCGCCAGCCTCGACGATGGGAAGCCCGCCGTGGTCGGTGTCGCGGAGCCGTTTGACGGCCTCCGAAAGCGGCGTTCCCGCTCGGACGGTGTCGACGGCGCTCGTCATCACGTCGGCGACGTGGACGTCTTCGATGCTCCCGATGCGGCGCTCTTGGACCGTGTAGCCGAGGTCGCGGAGCTTCTGCGTGTAGATGGTACTGCCGTTGAGGAGGTAGCTCGCGATTTCGCTCCCGACGACGCTGACCATGAGGAGCGGGAGGATGATGGTGTACTGGCCGGTGAGTTCGAAAATGATGATGATGGCGGTGAGCGGCGCGCCGGCGGTCGCGGCGAAGATGCCGCCCATCCCGACCAACGCGTACGCGCCCGAGGGAGCCGTCCCGGGGACGAGCGCGTGGACCGCGAGGCCGAACGCGCCGCCGACGGTGGCACCCACGAACAGCGACGGCGAAAACACGCCGCCGGAACTCCCACTGCCGACCGACAGCGAGAAGCCGACCGCCTTGAGGACCGCCAGCGCGACGAGCGCACCGAAGAGGAAGCCGCCGTCGATGCTCCGGTGGACGACGCCGTAGCCGACGCCGAGCAGGAGTCCGGCGGCCGTCCCGGGGGCGACGCCGAGGACGACGGTGCCGACGAGGACGCTCACGCCCAGCAGGAGCCCGCCCAGCGCGGGCTTGAGATAGCCCGGCGCATCGAGGCGCTCGAAGACGTGCTCGACGCCGTAAAGCAGTTTCACGAGGCCCGCGCCGACAAGGCCGACGACGACGCCCAAAAGCAGATAGATGGGGAGTTCGACCGCCGGTGTCACCAACTGGTAGGACGCCGGCACGAGGAACTCGCGGATGCCGGGCGTCGGCGAGAACTCCAGAATCGGGCGAGCGACCGCCGTCGCCGTCAGCGCGGCGAGAACGACCGTGATGACGTGGCCGAGGTAGTACTCCGCGAGGAGGATTTCGAGCGCGAACATGATGCCCCCGATGGGCGTGTTGAACGTGCCCGCGATGCCGGCGGCCGCCCCCGCCGCGACGAGCGTCCGGGTGTGCCGCGACCGGACGAACCGGCCGAAGAAGGACCCGGCGGCACTCCCGATTTGGATGATGGGCCCCTCGCGGCCGAGCGACGCCCCGCTTCCGATGGCGACGCTCGACGCGAGCGTCTTGTACAGGGCGATTTTCGGGCTGATGCGGCCGCCGCGGTTCAGCATCGCGTCGAGGACGCTCGGCACGCCGTGGCCCTTGACCGCGTCGGTCGTGAGCAGGACGACGACGCCGACGAGGAGGCCGCCCAGCGCGGGGATGGCCGCGTATCGGAGCGACCCGAGCGGGGACAGGAGGTCGAAGGCGTTGGTCACGGGCACGAGCGCGAACGAGACGTTCCCCGGGTTGAGCGAGGTGCCGTAGAGCAGTTCCTGGACGACCCAGATACCGACCCGGAAGACGACAGCACCCAGCCCGGCGACGACGCCGATGGCGACCGCCAGCACGTTCATCGCGATGTCTTCGTACCGCGGTTCGACCTCCGCCGTCCGTATCGCCCTGCGGGCCCGCGCTCGCAGGGTAGACTCGTCACTCACGTCGTGGGGCATCCGAGTCAATCTTGCGCGATAGGGTGTTAGTCAGTTTCGCTTCGAACACCCGGGCGGCGAGCGGCCGCGAAGCGGGTCAGGGGGCGGCGCACACGAGCGCGGCGTGCGTCGCGACGACGCAGCCGCCCGCGAAGAC
The DNA here is from genome assembly GCF_024136985.1 of Haloferax sp. AB510. NCBI lineage: Archaea > Methanobacteriati > Methanobacteriota > Halobacteria > Halobacteriales > Haloferacaceae > Haloferax > Haloferax sp. AB510. The sequence continues at coordinate 169 of NZ_JAMYJY010000089.1, read as the reverse complement.
GCCGACCAACATCAGGAGATGACCCGCGCCGAGGTCGAATGACACGCCGACAAGCCACAGCCCGACGAGGACGCCCGCGGACTTAGTGGGGTAGGAGAGGCCGCCACGCGCCGCGAGCTGCAACAGGCCGGTACAGGCGACGCCCAGTAGGAGGACGCTGGCGACGGCG
>NZ_JAMYJY010000088.1:0-15876 GCF_024136985.1 Haloferax sp. AB510 | reverse complement strand
GGCCTCAGCGGTTCGGTAGGCGCTCCACGCGTCGGCGTCGGCGTCGTGGCCGACCCCACCGAGGTCGCCCTCGATGGCGGACTCGTCGAACAGGTCGGCGTCCTCGGCGTGGACCGTGACGGGGACGCCCGCCTCGCCGGCGCGCTCCGCGGCCTCGGAAAACAGGTCGGCCTCGATGCCCATGTCCCCGGTCGAGTCGGCGAGGAACACCTCACCGAGGGCGAAAAGCGGGCGGTCGAGGAGGCTGTCTGGGTCCCAGTCGGCGGTGACGCCGCCGTTGATGCCGTAGTCGATACAGGACGTCGCGGCGCGCTCGGCCTTCGCGTCGAAGCCCGCGCCGTCGGTCGTCGTCGGGTCGGTGTTCGGCTGGTCGGCGACGGTCGTCACGCCCCCCGCGGCGGCGCTCCGCGCGCCCGTTTCCCACGTCTCTTTGTGCTCGAACCCCGGTTCGCGGAAGTGGACGTGCACGTCGATAGCGCCCGGTAGAAGCAGGTTCTCCTCGGCGTCGACGGTCTCCTCGTCGGCGACGGGGTCGAGGTCGCCGACCGCCTCGACGGTCCCGTCCTCGACGCGGACATCGACCACGCGGCCGTCGGCCAGCGTCGCGTTCTCGATTCGCATACGAGGGGGTGCGACGCGCCGGGTGCTAAGTCCGGCGGTTCGGGTAGTGGTGGCGATTGGGGGAGCGGCGGCGGTTCGGGGAATGACTGCGTCGGGCTGCGTTGGGCCGTCGTCGCTACCGCCAGGAGTCGCTCACGCGAGGGCCGCCGCGTCTTCGACTCGGGTGTCCGCGTCGCCGACGAAGACGGCTTCGAGGGCGTCGCAGACCGCGTCCGGACTTCCCGGCCCTCCGGCGTCGGCGACGCTGCCCACCGAATCCGGGTCGAAAGGGATCTCGATGGCCTCGTAGACGGGCGCGAGCACGTCGGCTATCTCGTCGCGGTCGGAGACGACGACCACGCCGGAGACGAGCGCGCTCTCCTTGCGGACCCGCTGGGCGATGCCGCAGAGCTTTCCGCCCGCTTGGACCGAGTGGTCGCCGGGACAGTACGACTTCGGAGGTTCGCCCCGCCGCGCGGGGACACCGAGAGTTCGCAGGGCGCGGACGACGGCGGTCGTTCCGGCCTCGTACCGCGCGTCGAGTCCGGTCCGTGCGTCGTCGAGCGGGAGCGCGTGGGCGAACGCGACGGTGGTTCCCGTGTAGGCCACCGCGCGGCCGCCGACGGAGCGCTCGATGGCCGGGAAGCCGCGTTCCTCGGCGGCGGCGACGGCCTCGTCGTACCGCGGAGCCCGGGTGTCGCGCCTGCCGAACGCGAGCTGACGGTGCGGTGTCCACGCTCGGAAGGCCGGTTCGCCCGTTTCGCCCGCCTCGCGGAGCATGGCCGCGGTGACCGCCCGGTCTGCGTCTCGGTCGGGCCCGCGGCCGCGGATGACGCGCATGTCCGAGAGAACCACCCCGACGTACCTAAGCGCACCCGTCCCGTCCCGACGACCATGCTGCGACTGCCGCGGTCGATGCTCTCGCGCTTCGAGCGCTTCTCGCTCTACAACTCGCCGTATCCCGCCCACGACAGCGGCTGTGCAATCGACCTCTACGTCGCCGACGACGACCCGGTGGCCCGCTCACCCGTCGCAGGCGTCGTCCGCGAGACGCGGACCGTCCGCGCGCCCGACAAACCCTACGCTCACGACGACGAGTACCTCATTCTCGTCGATGTCGATGCCGACGCAACCGGACTGGACTGGCTCGGCGACGCCGCCGACGACCCGCGCGAGGGGCTGGTCGCGCGCATCCTCCACGTCGACCCCGGCGTCCACGCGGGCGACGAGGTCGCCGTCGGCGACTCGCTCGGGCGACTGGTCCGCTCCGGCTTTTTCGCTCCGTGGGTCGCAAACCACGTCCATCTCGGCTTCCGCCCGACGGACGCGAACCACCACCGCGCCCAAGGGTCGCTCCCGGTTTCGCCCGACGTGACCGTCTCGCCGCTCGACTGGGACGGGACGGGAACCGTCGTCGAGACGGCCGAGACGTTCGTCGTTCTCGATGCCCCGGACCGCGCCGACGCGGGGGTCGGTCCCGACGAGTTCGTCGGCCTCGCCAGCGACGAGGGCGTCGTCCTCGACGGCGGTCTCGCCCACTACGGGTTCGGGGGCACGCTCTCGCCCGTCGGAGACGAACAGTCGTTGTCGCTCTTCGGCGAGCCGGTCGGTCGGACCGCCGGTCGGGACGTTCCGTGGGCCGGTTTCGACGTGCTCGCGGACGGCGAGAAAGTCAACGGGCTGTCACTATTCGCGTCCCGCGTCGATTTCGGAACCAAAATCGTCTGCCCCGGCCACGACTTCGCCGTCGGCGACGAGGTGTCGGTCGCGATTCGGCCCAGCGACGACCCGCTGCGCCTCGACTGATTCGACAGAAATGATTTACTACTAACACGAGCGCGCCGCCCGGAGGCGACCGACCGAACACCTCTATTTTGGGGCCAGTTCTTAAATCCCTTTACTATGAAAGGACGAGTCTCCGCAAAAAATATCCTTCGCTCGTCCGTATTTTTCCTTGTTTGTGAGACTCGATATACGAACGTGCACCGTCGTTTCGGTCTTCGACGCCGCCGTCTCCGCGCCGCGATGACCGACGACCGCGACACCGGGTACGAGGTCGAACTCGGCCACCCACTGGTCGGCGCGTCCCCCGATGCGACGCTCGAAGACCCGGAATTCGAACTCACGTTCGTCGGCGGTATCCCGGTGTCGGGCGAACCGGTTCCCTACTTCGTGGCCCGCGGAAGAGACCGCGAGGCGCTCGACGAGTTCCTCGACGACCACGTGAACATCGAGTGTTTCGAGTCGGTCTCCGACGGCCCCGAGGGACGACTTTACCGCTGTAAGTGGGCGACTCACGAGGGCGATATCATCTCGGCGATTCGCGAGTGCGACGGCATCGTCCGGCGGATGGTCGGCACGAGGTACGGCTGGTCGCTGTCGGTGTACTTCGCGTCGAACGAGCTGACGACCCGGTTCCACGACGCGTGTCTCTCCCGCGACATCGACATCGACGTGCGCCGGGTGGAACCGGCTCGCCTCGACGAGCGCCACCCGCCTGACAGCGACCTCTCGGAAAAGCAACTCGCGGCGCTTCGGCTCGCTTTCGAACGGGGCTACTTCGAGACGCCGAAAGAGACCGGCCTCGACGACATCGCGAGCCGGTTGGGCATCACCGAACAGGCGCTCTCGCAACGACTTCGGCGAGCGCTTCGGCACCTCGTGGGCTCGGCGATAGACGATATCGACGACATCGAGCGCGACTCGCGGTCCGAGTGAAGAGCCGACGACGCGTCAGAACGGGACCGTGGTGGGGATGTGGCAATCGGGCGCGGATTGCCACGGTGGTGTCGATAGTGAACCGCGATGGAGGCGACCTGCGGTCTCTCCGGCGGTGCGCCCGTGTGGGGGGTGCCACCGACGCATATCGGTACGTCGATTCTAGTAATATATCTGACCCTTGTGTGGACAATCGGTATTTAAGCGGCGTCGAAGTAATCGAGGTACTCCGAGGCGAACGTCCGGACCTCGTCGTACGTCGGCGGCGACCCGTTTCGGACGAAGTGGCCCGCGACGGCGTTGCCGACGACGAGAGACTCCGCGCGGCCGAGGTCGAGGACGTGCGCGAGCGCGAGGCCGGCGTTGAAGTGGTCGCCGGAACTCGTCGTCAACACCGGGTCGTCCGTCCGGGGGACGCCGACGGTCGCGGCCCCCTCGTCATCGATGAGATGCGCCTCCTCGATGCCGTGGCCCGCGAAGCGGCTGACGCCGAGGTGGTCGAACGCCGCCTGCGACTCGCGGCCGAAGTCGTCGCTCTCGACGCCCGCCAACCGCGCGAGATAGCGCGTCTCGTAGCGGTTCGCCGACGCGACGACGCGAACCGCGTCGTCCAGCGCGGACACCTGTTCGACGCCCGCGGCGACCACCTCCGGCTCCCGTTTTCTGAGGTCGCCGGGGTCCAACAGCAGCGTCTCCGGCGGGTCCGACAGTGTCGGCCACAGCTCTTCGCGGAGGCCGCGCGCCACGTCCGGTAGCTCGGGCATCTCCGACCAGTAGCCCATCCCGACGAGTTCGGTCCCGTCGACCAGTTCGGCCAGTCGGTCGAGGCCGACCCGCGACTCGATTCCGGCCCAGTCGAGCGTCATCAGCGCGCCGATTTCGGTGAGCATCAGCTTCCCGTCGTCGAACTCGACGGCATCGGTGTAGCCGGGCGACCCGAGCGTCTCCAGCGGGAGGTGGCCGAACTCCTCGACGAACGGCTCTTCGACCGGGTCGCCGAGACAGCCGACGACCCCGGGCTCGAACCCGATTCGGTCGAACGCGCGGGCGAGGTGACTCACGTGTCCGCCGGTTCGGACGTTCGCCTGAAGCCACTCGAAAGAGAGGGAGCTCTCGGCTTCGACCGAGTCGTTCACGCGGTCGGCGAACGCTTCGAGCGTCGGCACCCGCTCGTAGGCGTCGGCCGACTGCCGCTCGGAGACGAACTCCCGAACGCGGTCGATGTAGCCGTCGAACCCGAACAGCACCCGCCCGCCGTCGACGGTCTCCGGGAGCGTGTCCCGACACGACTCTACCGCGCGGACCGTCGTCTCGTCTGGGGTTTCCATGGCGCTCCGTTCGGACGACCGCCAATTAGTATTGCCGTCGGCGGCGACACTCCCGCGCCGTCAGCGGTTGTTTTCGGGGCCGTCAGCGGTTGCTTTCGGTCGTGATTTCGAACCGCGCGCCGCCCTCGTCGCTCTCGACGAACCAGACGCTCCAGCCGTGGGCGTTCACGACGCTCATGACGACGCTAAGTCCGAAGCCGGTCCCCTCGGAACTCGTGGTGTAGCCCGCCTCGAAGATGCGGGGACGCTCGTCCGGTGGGATTCCCGGGCCGTCGTCTTCGACGTAGAACCCGTCGCGGTCGGCGAGGGGGCCGACACTGACGGTCACGTCGTCGCCGCCGTGGCGGATGGCGTTCGAAAAGAGATTCTCGAGGAGCTGTCTAAGCCGTCCACGGTGGGCGTCGACCGCGATGTCGCCGTCGACGACGAGCGTCGCTTCCGGCGCGTTGCTCGCGGCGGTCGTCCACGCCGCCTCGGCGACGGACCCGAGCGATAGTCGCTCCGCCTCCTCGACCGTCTGGCCGTTGCGCGCGAGCGCCAACACGTCCTCGACGATACCGGCCATCCGCTCGTGGGCGGTCGCGACCCGGTCCAACTCGTCGCCGTCGTACCGCTCGCGGGCGAGTTCGAGATAGCCCATCGCCGCGTTCAGCGGGTTCTTGAGGTCGTGGGAGACGACCGACGCGAACGATTCGAGCTGCTCGTTCTGGCTGGCGAGTTCGCGCTCGCGCCGACGTAGCTGCTGTTCGCGCTCGACCCGGTCCAAGACCGCGCGGGTGTTGGCGGCCAGCACCTTCGCCAGCGCGATTCGCTGGTCGGCCAGCGAGTCATCGCCGAGAGAGGCGACGAAGAACACGCCGTGGTCGGGAATCGGGACGATAAGTTCCTCTTTGACCCCGGCGTCGAGGACGAACCGCCGCGGGTTCGAGCCCACGTCCCGGTAGAGGTTGTGTTCGCCGCGCTCGAACACCTCCCACGTCAGACCGGCCCCCCGCGGAATCGGCGGCACGTCGCCGAACACCGCCCACGCCTCGTCCGTGAACGCCGTCGGGACGAGCGCGTCTAGCGACTCGTCGTACAGGAGGACACCGCTAATTGCGTAGTTGAGGACCTCCGTGGCGGCCTCGCGGACGATTTCGGCGACCTCCTCGCGACTCGTCGCCCCGGTCAGCCGCCGGGTCGAGGCGTGGAGTGCGTTGAGTCGCTGTTCGTACCGCGTTCGCGCCGTGACGTCCGTCGAGATGCCCACCGCACCCTCGACCTCGTCGTCGCCGACGATGGGCGAGACGGTGAACTCGACCACGTAGTTCTTCTCGGGAAGCGACAGTTCGATTTCGAACCGCTCGCGGGTGCTCTCGCCGTCGAGAACGGCGTCGAGGGCGGCCTCGGCGCACTCGTAGTGTTCGGCGGCGAGATAGCCGGCGTCGCGGAGCGCGGAGATGTGTCGGCCGACGAACGCCGACATGGGGATGGTCGTCCGCGACAGCGCGGTCTCGTTGATGAACTGGATCACGCCCGCCTCGTCGACCACGTACGCACCCTGTCCGATGCTCTCGACGATGGTCTCGTACCGCTTGAGCCGCTGTTCGTAGCTCCGCTGTTCGGTCACGTTCCGCGAGGTGACGACGAACCCGCCGACCGAGGTGTCCGCCTGGTTGCTCCCCACGGATTCGAGCCACGTCCACGACCCCTCGGCGTTCCGGTGGCGGTACCGGACGGCCTCGGTCCCGTCGGCCCCCGTCCGGAGCGCGTGTTCGAAGACGGCCTTCACGTGCTCCCAGTCGTCGGGGTGAATCAGGTCGGAGACGGGCTTTCCGACCAGCTTGCCGGGGTTGAACCCGAGGACGTCGGTGACGGAGGGGCTCTGGTACCTGATTCGCCCGTCGGTCCCGACGAGAGTCACGAGATCCCGCGCCAGCTCCACGAGACCGCGGAACTGCGCCTCCGTCGCGCGCTGTTCGGTCACGTCGCGCATCGAGACGAGGACGCCGTACGAACCGTGATACTCGATGTCCTTGACGTTCGCCGCACACTCGTGGACGCCGCCATCGGCGTCGACGAGGCGGACCTCGTAGCTCACGGGCGCGTCGCCGCCCCGCCGCCGCGTCTCGGAGATACGGCTGACCTTCTCCCGGTCGTCGGGATGGATGACGTCGAGGAGCGCGGTCTCGGCGAGTTCGTCGTCGCTTCGGCCGGTGAGTTCGGTCAGCCGGCGGTTCCAAAAGCGGAAGTCGCCGTCCTGCGCGATGAAGATGGCGTCGTGGCTCTGCTCGACGACGGTCCGATACAACGAGTTCGAGTCCCGCCCGCTCGACGCCCACCGAGAGAACTCGATGGTGCGCTCGATTCGCGCGGCGACCGCGGCGGCCGCTTTCTTCGTCTTCGGCAGGCTGACGACGATAGCTCCGCTCCCGTGGGCCGACCCGCTGGCGCTCGCGGCCCCTCGGGTGACGAGAAAAAAGACCGGGACCACGCCGACCCGGTCGCGGACGCGGGAGACGAACCCAGTGTCGACGTCGCCGCAGCGGACGACGCCGGCGACCCCGTCGTCGAGGGCGTCGAACACCGCGTCTTCCGCACACATCTCGGTCGTGAAGCCGCGTCGCTCGACAGCCTCGACGAGGCCGTCCGGGCACTCGTCGACGAGGACGACGCGGGAATCGCTCATACCAGTATCAGTTCGGGAACCTGTATATATCTCACGTGATACCGGACTGACGAGTGTCTGACGCGTCCCGACACCGACCGTCGGTTACATGCCATTTGACACACTCGTTCGTGACATGTCCGACGACTTTCCCGCCGAGGCCGCGGCAATCGTCCAGCGGCACATCGAGGACGAACACGGCTACCTGTCGTGGCTCAACACCCGCGTCGACGCCATCGAGCGCGGCCGTATCGTGATGACCATCCCGTACGACGAAAAGCTCACCAACACCGTGTCGCCGCCGACCATCCACGGCGGCATCGCGGCGACGCTCATCGACACCGCGGGCGGCATCGCCCTCCGGACGATGCTCGACGACCCGCTCGCCGGCGGCGTCGCCACTATCAACCTCAACGTGAACTACCTGCGGCGGGCGTCGGGCGACCTGACCGCGGTCGCCGAGGTCGTCCGTGCGGGTGGCTCGGTCGGCGTGAGCACCATCACCGTTGTCAGCACCGACCCGGAAGAGGACTCGGACGTGGCCGCCCGGCAGTCGCCGTCGAGCGACTGGAACGACGCCGTCGCCACCGGACAGGGCGCGTACCGGCTCTTCCGGGAGTGAGACGCGGCCGAAAACGCGGTCAGCGTCGGGGTCGGGGTCGGAGTCAGGGCACCGCCCGCACCCGGCGGGACCGTCGGCCTACTCGAACGCCACGTCCGCGAGCGTCGTCGTCTCGCCGAACAGCCAGTCGGCGTGGTCGACCGCGTACTCCTTGTGTTCCGCTTCGATGTAGCCGAGCGCGTCGGTGACGAGAATCGGTCGGTAGTCGCGTAGCCCGGCGCTCCCAGCGGTGTGCAGGACGCAGACGTTCGCCAGCGTCCCGCAGATGAGCAGGTCGTCCACGCCGTGGCTGTCGAGCCATCCCTCTAGTTGCGTCTGGTGGAACGCGTCGTAGGTGTGCTTTTCGACGACGAGGTCCTCGTCGCGGACGTCGAGGTCGCCGTGGAGGTCGGCGTCCCACGTCCCCTCGACGACGTGTTCGCCCCAGCGCTCGAACTCGTCGTAGTAGTGGTTGCCGTCGAACTGCTCCGGCGGGTGCACGTCGCGGGTGTAGACGACGCGCGCGCCGGCGTCGCGGGCGGCGTCGACGAGGTCCGTGACGGGCTCGATTGCTGATTCGCTCCCCGGCGCGAACAGGCTCCCGTCGGGGTGACAAAAGCCGTTCTGCATGTCGACGACGACCACCGCGGTTCGGTTCGGGTCGAGTGCCATACGCGTCGGTTGCCCCGGGACGACCAAAACAGTACGCGCCGCCCCGATTCGACGCCTGAACCCGACAAGGTACTTCACTCCGGAGTCCAAGGGTACGATATGCGAACGCCCGGTCTCCGCGCCGTTTTCGCCGCCCTACTCTTGGTTCTCGCCGGCTGTGCCGCTCCCACGGCCGCGCCCGGCGGCGACGCACCGCCCGCGACGCCCGACCCGGACAGAGAAGGATTCGCCGACCCCGACCGGGACGTACTCGGCTGGGAGGACGGCTACTGGTACGACGAGCCCATCGCCGTCGACCAGTCCGACGGCCTCAACGACTCCGAGATGGATGCGTACGTCGCCCGCGGAATGGCCCGCGTCGAACACCTCCGGCAGTTGGAGTTCGACGAGCGCGTCCCCGTGAACGTCATCTCCCGCGACGACTACCGGAGCGACAGCGCCAACAGATCCGGGTCGGCCGACTCCGAGTTCAACCGCTGGAACGACCAGGTGTGGGAGGCGCTGTTCATTACCGGTGAATCAACCGGAAGCGCGAGCGCCATCTCCGAGACGACCGGCAGTTCGGTCCTCGGCTTCTACTCGCCGTCCGACGACGAAATCAAAATCGTCACCGACTCGACCGGCGAGCCGACCATCGACAACACCACGCTCATCCACGAACTGGTCCACGCCCTGCAGGACCAGCACTTCGACCTGACCGACGCCCGCTTCCGCGGCGAGACGCAGGACGGCGACCTCGCTATCGACGGCATCGTCGAGGGCGACGCCAGATACGTCGAACAGCAGTACGTCGACCAGTGCGCGGCCGGCACGTGGGACTGCGTCGTCACGCCCGCCGCGGGTGGCTCCGGCGGCGGGTCGGGCGGCGGCGGCCCGAACCTCGGCATCCTGCTCACTATCTACCAGCCGTACTCCGACGGCCCGGTCTACGTCCACGACCTGTACGAACAGGGCGGCTGGGAGGCCGTCAACGACGCCCTGCGCAACCCGCCGGTGTCCTCCGAACAGACCATCCACGTGACCGACGAGTCGCCGCGTCCCATCTCCTTCGCCGACGAGGGGACGAACGGCTGGACCACCTTCCCCGGACAGGGCGTCGAGGGCTCCGACACGGTCGGCGAGGCGTCGATGTTCTCGATGTTCTGGTATCAGGCCCGCACGTCCGGCGCGGAGACCGTCCGCGTTCAGTCCATCCTCGACACGACCTCGGAGTACGACACGTACAACTACGACGCCGCGCCGTCGAACGGCTGGGCGAACGACCGCCTGTTCCCCTACCGTAACGAGGCCGGCGCGGAGACCGAGTACGGCTACGTCTGGGTGACCGAGTGGGACACCGACGGCGACGCACAGGAGTTCCACGACGCCTACCTGAACATCCTCAGCGCCCACGACGCCACCCAGCGTGACGACGGCATCTACGTCATCGAGGACGGCTCGTTCAACGACGCCTTCCGGGTCGTCCGCACCGGCGACCGCGTCGTCATCGTCAACGGGCCGGCACCCGCTGATGTGGACGAGATCCGGCCGGGACTCGCGTCGTAACCTCCGCGACGAGACGCTTTTTCCTCTCCCTCCCCTGCACCCGCTATGAATCGCCGCCGCCTCGCCACCGTTCTCTCCGCTCTTCTCCTCGTCATCGCGGGCTGTGCCGCCCCCGTCGCCGACCCGGACGCGGCGGGTGGGTCTGCGCCTCCAACCGATGACTGGTCATGGCCCGCCGACCCGCCGACCGACCGGCTGGGCTGGGAGGGCGGCTACTGGTACAACGAGTCCATCGCAGTCAACCAGTCCGACGGCCTGAACGCGACCGAGCGCGAGGCGTTCGTCGCCCGGACGATGGCTCGCGTCGAGGTCGTCCGCGAACTGGAGTTCGAGGAGTCCGTGCCGGTCGAGGTCATCTCCCGCGACGAGTACCGAACCGAGTCCGACGAGTCGTCCGACCCGGTCCACAGCGACTGGAACGACCAGGTGTGGGAGGCGCTGTTGTTGGTCGGCGAGGACCGAACCATCGACGAGGTGTTCGACGAACTGTACGGCGGTGCGGTGCTCGGCTACTACTCGCCCTCCGAGGACCGTATCGTCATCGTGAGCGACGACGACCAGCCGACCATCGACCGGCGGACGCTCGCCCACGAACTGGTCCACGCCCTGCAGGACCAGCACTTCGGACTGGACGGCTCGCCGCCGACGCAGGACGCCCAACTCGCCGAGAACGGACTGGTCGAAGGCGACGCCCGCTACGTCGACCGGCTGTACGAAGAGCGCTGTGAGACCGAGTGGGACTGCGTCCCCCGGCCCTCCGGAAACGGGTCGGGTAGCGGTTCGTTCGACTATCCGGTGTTCCTCACCATCTACGCGCCCTACAGCGAGGGTCCGACGTTCGTCTCGGACCTGCGCGAGCGCGGCGGCTGGGCGGCCGTCGACGACGCCTACGCCGACCGCCCGACCTCGACCGAGCAGGTGCTCCACCCGAAGCGGTACCCCGACGAGCGGCCCGTCGAGGTGACGGTCGAAGACCGGTCGTCGGCCACGTGGACGCGCTACGACACCGACCCCGTCGCCGACACGGTCGGCGAGGCGTCCATTTTCGCGACGTTCTGGAAGCACCGCGCCATCGACCGGACCGACCTCCAGCGGAACACCGGGGCGTACTCGCCGTACAACTACACGGCCGGTCCCTCTGAGGGCTGGGCCGGCGACGCGGTGGTACCCTACCGCCCGGCGTCGGACGAGACCTACGAGGCGAACCCCCACGAGCGCGGCTACGTCTGGCGGACGGTCTGGGACACCGAGGCTGACGCCGAGCAGTTCGAGCGGGCCTACGTGACCTACACACTGAGGCTCCGCCTCGGCGGGTCGTACGCGGGTGAGAACACCTATCTCGTCGACGATGGTCCCTTCGCAGACGCCTATCGGGTGACGAGAGACGGCGACACCGTCACCATCGTCAACGCGCCGACGGTGGAACAGTTGGACGAGATTCACGAGCGAAGGTAGGAGAAAGCACTTGTGCTATAGCTGACATCAGACTGTATGTCCCGCCGGCTCGGCCAGTTCGCGCTCGCCGCCTCCTTGCTCGTCCTGTTTGTCGCGGCCTTCCTCTTCATCACCGGGACGCTCGTTCCGTGGTCGAACAGTTGTCCGCCGCACCTCGACGTGGACCCGGCCGACGACGTTCCCGCCGACGCGGAGATAGTCGCCTACGAGTCGCTGACCCCCGCCGAACGGGCCGCCTTCGACGACGCGCTGGCCTCGGATTCGATGATTTCGCTCGAAGACCGGCCGTGGTCGCCGAGCACCAGTTACGTCCGGAAGAACGGGACGCTCTACTTCGCGGCCGTTGCCGTCTGCTGACCCGTTGAAGAGAATTCGTCTTCGACGCACGTGACCGATTATACACCTTTTTCATCGGCCGGGTGGAATCCGCGCCAATGAGTGACTTCGATATCGTCGGTCCCGAGGCCATCCGCGACGGCGTCGCGACCGACGCCTACTTCGAGCGGACCGAGGCGACCCTCCGACACGCGGGCAAGAACCCCCGCGTCGTCGCCGAGGTGACGGCCGACCAGTTCCCCGACGGTGATTTCGAGCTGTTCGCCGGCGTGAAAGACGCCGCGGAACTGCTCTCCGGCCACGATATCGACGTCGACGCCATGCCCGAGGGCCTGCTGTTCGACGGCGGCCCCGTGATGCGAATCGAGGGCGACTACCTCGAATTCGCTCGGCTCGAAACCTCGCTGCTCGGCTTTCTCTCGCACGCCTCGGGCTGTGCGACGGCCGCCCTCGAAGCCCGCGCGGCGGCTCCCGACTCGACCGTCCTCTCGTTCGGCGCGCGCCACGTTCATCCCTCCATCGCCGCGATGGTCGAGCGGAGCGCCCTCGTCGCCGGTCTCGACGGCTTCTCGCACGTCGCCGCCGGCGAGATTCTCGGGAAGGAGGCGTCGGGGACGATGCCCCACGCGCTCCTCATCGCCTTCGGGCGCGGCAACCAAGCCGAGGCGTTCCGCGCCTTCGACGAGGCCGTCGACGAGGACGTGCCGCGAGTCGCCCTCTGTGACACCTACGGCGACGAGACTGAGGAGGTCCTGCAGGCGGTCGAGACGCTCGGCGACGACCTCGACAGTGTCCGCCTCGACACCACGTCCTCGCGCCGCGGCGACTTCCGCCACATCGTCCGCGAGGTCCGCTGGGAACTCGACGCCCGCGGCCACGAGGACGTGGGCATCTTCGTGAGCGGTGGCCTCGGTCCGGCCGAACTCCGGCACCTCCGCGACGTGGTGGAGGGCTTCGGCGTCGGCGGCCACATCTCCAACGCCAATCCGGTAGACTTCGCGCTCGACATCGTCGAGGTAAACGGCGAACCCGCGGCCAAGCGGGGCAAGCTCTCGGGCGTAAAGGAGGTCTACCGCACGGCCGACGGCGGCCACCACGTCGGTCTCCGCGGGCGACCCGGCCCGACCGACGGCGAGGCGCTCCTCGAACCGCTCATCCGCGACGGCGAGGTCGTCTCGGAGTTCGACTTCGACATCGACGCGGCCGCGACGCGGGCCAGAGAGGACGCCGAGTTAGTCGGCTTCGGCGACGAGTAAGACGCGGTCTCGTTTTGCGGCGACGCTCGGGGCCGTCGCTCGCCAGTTAGGTTCTCCCCCCAAGGAGTCGCGTCGTCGCCGCGACGACTTACAGCGCTTCGACGCTCCCGCCGTCGTCGCGCTCGCGGAAGACCTGCCCTTCGAACAGGGTGATCATGGTGTCGTCGTCCTGCCACGCCAGCGGCGACAGGCCGGCCTTACGGCAGGCGTTCGTGAGGAACTCCTCTTTCGACCAGCCGAGTTCGATCGGGAGCGTCGGGTACATCCAGCCGTGGGTGCCGCCGGCGTCGATGGCGACCCCGTGGGTGCCGAGTTCGATGTCGGCGACTGGGTCGTTAGTCAGCGTGTGATTGTTGACGATACAAACAGAGATGTTCAGATTCGGGAGTTCGGGTGCTTCGATTTCGGTTTGACACGAGTCGCCCGACGCGGCCTTGATGGCCGCGTCGACGATGGCGTGACCGAGTTGGTCTTTCCCCCGATATGCGCCCGCACAACCCCGCAGTCGACCGCGCCCACGTGTCGACTTGATGCGGACGAACGCCCCAGTTCGGGCGTAAAATGCGTCGCGCATGCTGCCCGGTTGCTCTCTCTGCCCGTGAAGAACGTACGATTCGACCGATTCCCGCGCTAGTTCGACCGCCCGCGCCCCATCCTCGTAGGTGAGGTGTACGGTCTGCGCCTCGGACATATTATCATCCAAGTCCTGTGGTGACTTCAACGCTTCCCTCGAATGTTATCGGGTTGTTATGTAGAATCGGTGCCACATAACGGGCGACTAAACCCGCGTATGACCCCGTTAATCGAACCGCTTATCCGACCGACCGGACTAGGGTAGGTCGGCAGAGAGAGCCCAGTTCCCGTGCCCGAGATGGGCATGAGGAAAGTCCCCCCACCGTCCGAACGGGTGACCGGGCGCAAGCCCGGAGTCGGAGACGGCTGGCGCTGGAACAGAAACGAGACCGCTCGACTTGACCGATGATGCGCGCGCGACGGCCCCGCCGGCGCCGGCGCGGCCATCATGGCCGCGTGCGAACCGACCCGTAAGGGAAGGGAGTTAACCCGCAGAGGGAAGCGAGATGGCGTCGCCATCTCTGACGGTCGAGAACGGATGGAACGGCGAATCCTCACCGGTGCAAGTCCGCGCCGCGAAGGTAGTTCGGACGGCGCGTCGGGTTCGCCCGTCGCGCCCTCGGGGCTCGCCCCGAGAAGGACGCGGACGCTGAGCCGAATGCTGGGACGAACAGAAGGGGGCTTACTCCTCTCAGCCGCTTTCGAACGCCCGAGCGGCCGCGCTGTCGGTCGGGTCGCGCCGTCGGGAAACGCTCTTGACCGTTCGCCACCGCAGTCTCGGTATGCGCGGTTCGACCCTCCTCGTCGCGGCGCTCGTCGTCCTCGCCGGCTGTGCCGCGCCGGTGTCGCCGGGAGACGACGCGACGACTTCGACGACCGCTCCGTCCGCCACGACTACCGAAACGCCGCCGACCGCAGTCTCGACTACGGCGCCGCCAGCGACCGCGACTGCAACGCCTACCGCGTCGCCGACGCCCGAGACGACAGAGACGTTCACGCCGGCCTCCGGCTACGGTCCGTGGGGCTCCGAACCGGTCGTCGTCGCCGTCGAGGCAGCCAACGACGACCGCGACTACGCCGCGCTCGTGACCGAGGCGACGACGTTCTGGGAGGCGAACGACGCGCGCTACCTCGGCTATGAGGTCGACTACGAGGTCGACGCCGACGCCCGCAACCCGGACATGGTGGTCCGCTTTTCCGACACCATCCCCGAGTGTAGCGGACAGGCCGACGCGGTCGGCTGCGCGCCGTACATCACCCGCGCCGGCCAGATTGACCGCCCCGAGACCGTCTACATCCGAACCGGGTTCAGCGACGACTCGACGGTCGAAATCATCGAACACGAACTGGGCCACACGCTCGGTCTCGCCCACGGCGACGAGCCCGCAGCCCTGATGAACGCCACGGGCATCCTCTACACGCTCCCGCGGACGAACGCGACCGAGAAGGCGTTCCCGTGGGACGACCCGAACTTCACGGTCTACGTCGACGACGCGAACGCCTCGGACCCCGACGCGGCCCGCGAGCAGATCCGTCACGCCCTCGATTACTTCGCCGACGGCGCACCGGGGATGCCCGACAACCTCACCTACACCTACGTGGACGACCCGGCGGACGCCGAGGTTCGTATCTCCTTTGCGGACTCCTCGCCGTGCGCCCCGGGCGCGGTCTCCTGTGCCGCCGCCAGCGGCTACGACCCGGACGGGGACGGCGCGTTAGAGACGTATGGGAGCTATCGGGTCATCCTCGTCGACCTCGACACCGAGGCTGTCGGCTGGCACGTCGGCTACTGGACCGCACACTACCTCGGCGCGGAGGCCGACGACGAAAAGCCAGAGCCGTTCCGGAACGCGACGTACAACGAGCGTCGGAGCGAGTGGTGGACGTAGCGCGGTCGCCACGTCGGCCGCTCCGGCGTGTTTCGCGCCGAAAACAGCGGTTCTCGTCCGTTCGAATCGGCCGAGTCCTTCTTTGGTACGGCCCCCGTAGACACGGTCGTGATTCCCACCGACAGGCACGGTGACGCCCACCCCGCCTTCGACGAGGAGTCGTTCCGCGACGCGCTCGCCGAGTTCGGGGGGCACGGACGCGGAGCGCCGGGTCGTCGCGCGGCAGGCCCCGCGACCTCGCCGACTCGGGGGCAGG